>USJT01000065.1 GCA_900555175.1 uncultured bacterium | reverse complement strand
ATCCGCGCTGATTCCTTAATCTCTGGAGAAGGTTCGATGTCTGCACGTTTTTCGGGTTTAAAATAATTTTTTGTTGCTCACTCATTGTATTAAATATATTTTTAAGCTTTGATTGATTGACAAAACCTGAACTTATTTGATCAATGCCTGGATTTATGTATTTTTTCATGATTTTTTTATCAATATAATTATTCATTGGTTTGGCAAAAATTAAGAGTGCGGCAAAACCTGTTATTGTTTTTAATAATTTATTTTTAAATATAAGAATATTTTGATATTCTTTTAATGCACTACGAGAAGCTTGGTATGCATAATCCCCATCTTTGTATGCTTCTTTCATTCTTGGAAGAATTTTCATATACTTTTTATAAATTTTACGAGGAATTTTTTTTGTATCTCCTTCTTTTAAGGCATTCATAATTTCAAATGTATTTTTTGAATTATATTTTGCAAATTCTTCTATTTTGTCAATTTTGTCATTGAGTATTGAATATCTGTTTGTAAAAATTGAGTTATATAGACGTTTAAAAATATTAATAGTTTTTCTTTCATTGTTTCTTGATTCAATTTTGTTTTTTAAAGTTTTAACAATTAGTTCTTCAAAATTCTCATAGCTTGTTAGCGATGAAGGTCTTGCTTGATCAATAACATTTTTGGTATGTCTGTATATTATGTCTTTTGCATTTCCACTTATTCTAAATTTTCCAATTCTTGCCAGTGGAGAAACGATACATTGTGTTGCAAAGATTAAAGTAGGAAGTGCTATCAAAGAAGTAAGCCCTTGAAAAATAGCACGTTTTATTGCTCTTTTACCACTTGGTTTGTAGTGGTCTTTGTCATTTTTGTATTTGTCATAAATATCAGCCCCAAGGTACATTAAAGCTGGTGCCCACAAAGCTGTGCCAAGTTTTGGCGCAATTTCTGATATTGCGGTACCTACTTCGTTTGAATATGACATTAAAACAGGAATTGTCTTGTTTAAGGGGTCATGATATTTATTTTTTTGTGTTTCTGAATTTACTGGATTTATCAATATATTGTTTTCCGATAGATATACTTTTTCTTATACGTATAATATTATACGCCCGTAAAAAAAATTTTTTGCTACTATATCTTCTTAATGTATAATTTTAATATGGAAAATAAATTGTTTAAAATTTCATCTAAATATAAACCTGCAGGAGATCAACCAAAAGCTATTGAACAATTAGTAAAAGGCTTAGAAGATGGGGACGATGCTCAAACCCTTCTTGGTATAACAGGTTCCGGTAAAACATTTACGATTGCAAATGTAATAGAACGTGTGCAAAAGCCGACTTTGATTATTGCGCATAACAAAACGCTTGCTGCACAATTATATAATGAATTTAAAGAGTTGTTTCCAGATAATGCTGTTGAATATTTCATAAGTTATTATGATTATTATCAGCCTGAAGCTTATATTCCGAGAACTGATACGTTTATTGAAAAATCGGCTTCTATTAATGAAGAAATTGATAGATTAAGGCATAATGCAACAAGATGTTTGTATGAACGTAATGATGTTATTATAGTCGCATCTGTTAGTTGTATTTATGGTTTGGGACTTCCTGAAAATTATTTTAAGGGATCTGTTGAACTTAAAGTTGGGGATGAAGTTGACAGAGATGATTTGTTAAAGCATCTTGTAAGTGTTCAATATACAAGAAATGACCTTGTTCTTGAGCGTTCAACTTTTCGTGCAAGAGGCGATATTGTTGAAATCATGCCTGCGTATGAAAAAATTATTACAAGAATTTATTTCTTTGGCGATGAAATTGAAAAAATTGTCAGAATAGATAATGTAACAGGTGAAATTTTGGAATCTCCTCAAAAGGTTGTTATTTATCCTGCTGTGCATTACCTTTCTTATGATGAAAATGTTGATGAAACTATCGCTTTAATTCGAGAAGAATTGCAACATCGATTGGTAGAGCTTCATAATGAAAACAAACTTGTTGAAGCGCAAAGACTAGAACAGCGTGTTAAATACGATATCGAAATGATTAAGGAAATGGGGTACTGTTCAGGGATTGAAAATTATTCAAGAATAATTGAAAGACGTCCTCCGGGCTCTGCCCCTGCAACTCTTTTAGATTATTTTAGAGGTGATTTCTTAACTGTAATTGATGAATCTCATGTAACTTTGCCTCAGTTGAAAGGTATGTATCATGGCGATGCATCACGTAAAAACACATTGATTGAATACGGTTTTCGTCTTCCTTGCGCAAGAGATAACAGACCGTTGAAGAATGAAGAATTCTTTAAAAAAGTTCACCAAAAAATATATATTTCGGCAACTCCGGGAGAGTTTGAGAGAAAAACATCTGCTCAACTTGTTGAACAAATTATTCGTCCGACAGGTCTTGTTGATCCGAAAATTTCTGTTCGACCGATTGAATCTCAAATTAACGATTTAAAAGAAGAAATTAAGAAACGTACAGATAAAGATGAACGTGTTTTGATTACTACTCTCACAAAACGTATGGCAGAAGATTTAACTGACTTCTTTATTCAAGAAGGTATCAAGGTTAGATATCTTCATAGTGAAATTCAATCTCTTGAACGTGTGGAAATCTTGAGAGATTTAAGACTAGGTGAATTTGATGTTTTGATTGGTGTAAACCTTTTAAGAGAAGGCTTAGATATTCCTGAAGTTTCGCTTGTTGCTATAATGGATGCTGATAAAGAAGGATTTTTACGTTCCGAAACAAGTTTAATTCAAACAATAGGTCGTGCCGCTCGTAATGCTTGCGGTGAAGTTATTATGTATGCTGATAGAATAACTGAATCTATGGAAAAGGCAATTTCTGAAACTGAAAGACGTCGTAAAATACAGCTTGAATACAACAAAAAATACGGAATTATTCCTCAAACAATTAAAAAGCCTATTGAAAATAACCTTTTATCACTTGTTGCAAGTTACCGTGATTTGGAAGACATTGTTGCTGAAGAAATGGTTGATATGGGTATCGATAAAAAAGATTTACCAAAACTTATCGACAAGCTTGAGAAAGATATGCATAAAGCCGCTAAAATTCTTGATTTTGAACGTGCCGCAGAAATTCGTGACAAACTTAAAAAATTACGTGAAATGTTGAATAACTAAATTATTCTATCAGAATTTTCTTTAACGGCAATTGTTTCATAAGCGACTTGTGCAAGGTAATGACCACACATCGCAAGGTTAAATACAAGACACATGCACCAGTAAAATGTTGCAATCGAATGGGGTATTCCAAAAAATATCCATACAATATAAGTTATTGGTGCAATAAGGACAGCATCAGCTACTAATATTTGCGGAATCATAAATATAACTGCGATAAGTATATCCATACTGGAATTTGAAATTGCTTTTAAATTGTAAGCATCAAGAATTTTAAATGTTCTAGCATAACAAAGATATCCTGTTAGGATAATTGCACCGAATACTCCACAAATTATGCATCTTAAAAATAATAATGTATTTGCTTCTGCAACGTAATTTGTTATGTAGTTACATAAAAAATATGCTATTGCACTGTTTATAGCTATTATTGGGCCTAGTGCAACTAAGCCTTTTATTCCTGCCCAGAATA
This sequence comes from uncultured bacterium, assembly GCA_900555175.1. Lineage (GTDB taxonomy): Bacteria > Cyanobacteriota > Vampirovibrionia > Gastranaerophilales > Gastranaerophilaceae > Stercorousia. The sequence goes on along the minus strand of USJT01000065.1, from coordinate 2,796 downwards.
TATTGAAAATATTATAAGAAGGTAGTACAGAATCCTTACCGTTACGAACATTTGTAGTACATTCTATTAACACACCAAAAAGAAATATGAATGTTATTGCGCTTGCAATCCAAAATTTAAAAAGCTCACTTTTATCAGAATTTAAATATAAATTTGTACAATAATAAACAGGTATTGCAAATAAAAAATATTTTGCTAAAGCTCCGTTGTCTTGAATAGCCTCTTCAAAAGCGTCTTTAATAGATGCCATAATTCAACTTCCCTCTCTATTTTCTTATTTTTAATATAACATGTTAAATTAGGAAAAACAATAATACTATTTATGGAATAATTACGGTGAATTTACTTCCTTTATCTATTTCGCTTTCGATAAGAATTTTGCCTTTATGTAATTTTACAAGCTCCTTTGTTATTGCAAGTCCAAGTCCAGTTGAATTGTTTTGAATTTTCCCTGACTGCTCGTATTTTTTGAATATTTTTTTCAAATCTTTTTTTGCAATTCCAATCCCGTTATCTTCTATGCATAATTCCGTTTTGTTATCTTCTAGTTTTTTGCAGGAAAGATGTATCTTACCATTTTCATTTGTGTATTTTATTGCATTACTCAAAAGATTTAAAAGTATTTGTTGAAATTTTGGGTAATCTGCTACAAGTTTAAAATTTTCTATATCAGTTGTAAATGCAAGATTTTTCTGCATTAAAAGCGGATTTATTATGTTTATTACCTCTTTTATACAAGATAATGTTTCAAATTCCTGCAAGTTTAATTTCAAAGCTTTAGCTTCTATTTTTGAAATATCTAATATTTCATTAACCATTTCCAAAAGTCTTAGGGCTGATATTTTGATGTCATTTATGTATTCTTTTTGCTTTTCTGTTAATTTCCCTGTAAATTCTCCGTTCAAAATGTCGGAAAATCCCAATATAGAATTAATTGGAGTACGCAATTCATGAGATATATGCGATATAAATTTGGTCCTTTTAATATCTTTTTTGTTGATTTTTAAATATCCCTGCTGAAGCTCGTGAATTTGTGTTTTTGCGATATTTGACATTTCATAATCTTTTATAAGATCAGAAATTATTGTTGAACAGGTCGCAAAAATTTTTTTATCCACATCTGTAAAGGATTTTCCTGATATTATGATTGTACCAAATGTTATTTCTTTAAAATTTAAATTTTCTTTTAAATATTTGACTTTTTCGTCTTTAAAATCCAAGTTTGTTGTTTTATAAAGATATTCAGGCTTTTGAGTGTTGCTGAAAATTATTCCTCCTGTTTCAAACTTGATAATCTGACTTAGTACGTTAAAAATCTCTTCTTTAAAATTTTCAGAGGGCTTAATTTTGTAAAATTCATTAATTTTTTCAAAAGCGTCTTCAAATCTGTTCAATTTTTACTCCAAATCAGATTTCTCCATATAACCGATATATCGTAAATTTCTGTATAATCCGTCATAATCAAGTCCATAGCCGATTAAAAATTTGTCATCAACATCAAAACCGTAATAATCCGCATCGACATCAGTCAGTCTTGTAACCTTTTTATCTAATAGTGAACAAAATTTAGTAGATTTTGTGTGGAAATTGCACTTGATAAAATCAAGTAAAAATTTAGCAGTCAGACCTGTATCTACAATATCCTCGATTATCAAAACATTTTTCCCGTTCAAATCAGGTAGAGCTATATTTACAGCATTAACTTTTCCTGATGTCGTTGTTCCTCCGTTGTAGCTTGAAAGTCTTATAAATTCCAATTTTAAAGGCATTTTAAGATGTTTTACAAGATCAACTGCAAACATAACAGCACCTTTTAAAACGCACACCGCAATAACTTCTTCATCACCGTATAATTTGTTTAACTCATCTCCAATTTCTTTAATTCTTTGTTGTATCTGATTTTCGTCAAACAGGACTTTTAATTTTTTTATATCCATAACCTAACCTCTTTTTAATGTTAACACATGCGTTGGAGTATTTACAACTTTAATTTTTTCACTTATTCCTAATCCCGGGGCCCATAGTATTTCATTATTTTGGCATAAAAATATAAGTTTGTCTTTTTCATGAGCAGGAATTTTCTTTTCGTTAAGATATTTTTTTAGTTTTTGACTTCCCAAAAGCCCGAGCGGTCTTATAATATCTCCGTTTTCTCTATGTCTTAGTATAAAATTAATATCTTTTAGATTAACATAAGCTTTGAAATCTTTATCTGATGGAAATTCTTTTATCTCACCCTCAAAAGGCTCTATTGAAAATTCAAAATCTTCAAATTTATATTTGCAGCATTTATTTATTTGTATTTGCGTATTTTTTTTATCTTCTTTTGTTATTAATTCTGCTTTTAAATTATTTACATATAACCAGAGGTCTTTGCTTATTGAGATTTTTTTACCTGATTTTGAATTTTTATTTTCTTCTACGAATTTTTGTATATTTTCTATTTTTTTTCTATCGTATTCAATATTATTATCTGCAAGCAATTTGTAAATAAGTCGCTTTTGCTCTTTATAAGACGCTTTTATCAGATTTTTCGGGATATATGAATTTATCAGTTCATTATCTTCAATCGCAAGTTCAGATAGCGAATTTAGAGCTTGCGTGAGTTTGGGATTAATTTGTTTTAATAGTGGAAAAATCTCATGTCTTATAAGATTCCTTTTATATTTTGAATTGAAATTTGAACTGTCTACATTAGGTGATAAATTATTTTCTTTGATGTATTTTTCAATTTCTGCTCTTTGAGTTTTTAAAAGCGGTCTATAAAATATATCTCGATGCTCGCTAATTCCTTGC
>USJT01000064.1 GCA_900555175.1 uncultured bacterium | reverse complement strand
ATTACGATTATCGAATCTTTAATGTTTATTGAAAATGATGCTGCAAAGCTTAAGGTAAGGCTGGTCGCAAAGGAATTAAGACGGCAGATTATGGCAGGTGCTACTTTTGCTGATACTGTTGCAAGATATCCTGATCAGTTCGGACAGATTTATATCGGTTTGGTAAAAGCCGGTGAAGATTCCGGTGAACTTGAAAAAACTTTGCAACGTTTGTTGGAACTATTGAATAAGGAAGCAAATATCAGAGGAAAAGTTATCGGTACATTGATGTACCCGATGTTCGTTATCGTTTTGGCTGTAATCATCGTACTTGTTATGTTGATGTTTGTATTCCCTGTATTTAAAGAAATGTTTGACGGTATGGGAAAAGAATTCCCTTGGATTCCAGCTACTCTTATGGCTGCAGGTGTTTTCCTTAAAACATATTGGTTCTTTGTTCCTATAATTTTGGGTTCAATTTGCGGATTTTGTACGTTCTTGATGCGTTGGCAACCAAGTAAATGGAAAATTGATGAATATGTTTTGAAAGTGCCTTTACTTTCCGATTTGATTCAGTATTCAAACTTCGCTAACTTTGTTGCTGTAATGCAAGTTGCTTATGATGCAGGTGTTCCGATTATCGAATGTTTGTATCTTGCAAACGTTACTCTTACAAACCATACTTTGAAAACCAAGATTGAAGGTGCTACAATGAAGGTTCAACAAGGTCAACACCTTTCAATTGCTCTTCGATCAACTCAGGTTATGCCAAAGATGATATTATTCATGATTGCAACAGGTGAGCAATCTGGTCGTTTAGGTGATATGCTTTTACAGGCTACAAATTATATTGATAAAAAACTTGATACAATTATCGATACTATGACAAAAATGATTGAACCGATAATGCTTATCGTAATCGGTAGTATCGTATTAACACTTGCTTTAGCATTGTACTTACCATTGTTCAGTTCATATATGTCAGACTAATAAAAAAGGCAATAATTCATGAAAAAAATATATGTAATGACAGGCTCAACATCTGGTATCGGAAAAGCTTTGCTTGAGGCGTTGTGTATGGATAATACTGTATTCGCTGGTTATCGTAACGAAAAATATGTTGAGCATTTGGAAAAAAGCGGTGCTATTCCTTTTTATATTGATATGGAGAGGAAAGAATCTATTGCTCAAGCTTGTGCTTTTATAAAATCAAAAACAGATAAAATTGATACTTTAATTAATGTGGCAGGCTGTGTTGTTGCAGGAGTTATGGAACAAATTTCTGTTGATAATATTAGAAAGCAGTTTGAAGTTAATACATTTTCTCATTTGGATTTTACACAAAAACTTTTGCCTTTATTGAATGAGGGCAAAGTTATCAATATAAGCTCAATGTCAAGCTTTGGAATATTCCCTTTTGTAGCACCTTATTGTGCGTCTAAAAGAGCTTTGGATATTTTATTTAACGCAATGTCTGTTGAAAGCGGATTGAAAGTTGTTTCAATAAAGCCCGGTGTGATTGCAACTCCTTTGTGGGACAAGTCTGTTGAATTGAATAAAGATGCAATAAATAATTGCGCAGGCTATGATAAAGAAATGAAGTATATGGTTGCAAATGCTCATAAAAACGGAAAAGAAGGGTTGAATGTTGATAAGGTTGTTAACTTAATATTAAAAGTTGATAAAATGGAAAATCCAAAACCTTCTTATACCGTAGGTTTTGATGCAAAGATCGCAGAGATTGTGTCAAAACTTCCTCAAGGGATTATAAATAAATTAATAAAACAAGGAATAAAAGCTAAGATTTCTGCCGTAAAAAATTAGATAAATATTATATTATATTATTACCTTTTTAGTGATTACAAAATAATATATTCATGTTAAAGTGATTTCAAAGAGGTAAGAATATATGAAAATAGCTTTGTTAAATCACGGATGTGCAAAAAATTTGGTTGACAGTGAATTGATGCTTGGACTTTTGGCTAAGAAGGGTTATCAGATTACACTGGATGAAAATGATGCTGATATTGTTGTTGTGAATACTTGTTCTTTTATTCATGATGCTGAAAAAGAGTCTGTCCAATCTATTTTGCAACTTGTTAATGATGGTAAAAAAGTTATTGTTACAGGGTGTCTGCCTCAAAAATACAAAAGCGAATTAAAGAAAGCTATCCCTGAAATTTCAGGAATGATTGGAACTTCTGATATAAATGAAATTGTTGAAGTTGTTGAACATGTTGCTCATAACAAAAAATATACAGAACATGTATCGGAAAAACCTGATTATATTTATCCTGAAAATGTTGAAAGACAACAAATTACAGTTGGCGCAAGCTCTTATTTGAAAATAGCTGACGGATGTAATTATCATTGCGGATATTGTATTATCCCAAATCTTAGAGGTGAATATCATTCAAGAACTATTGAGAATATTTTGGAAGAAGCTAAAAATCTTGTAAGCAAAGGTGTAACTGAAATTGTTTTGATTGCTCAAGATACTACAAGTTATGGAATTGATTTGTACGGAAAACAAGCTTTGCCAAAACTATTGGAAGAATTAAATAAAATAGAAGGTTTGGAGTGGATAAGAATAATGTATGCTTATCCGACACAGGTTACTGATGAGCTAATCGATGCGATTGCAAGATTGGATAAGGTCGCAAAATATATTGATTTACCGCTTCAACATTGTAATGCCGAAATATTAAAGGCTATGCGCAGACCTGTAATGGATTATGAAGTATTGGTTAATAAAATTCGTGCAAAAATACCTAATGTTGCGATAAGAACAGCTTTCATCGTAGGTTATCCGGGAGAAACAGATGAACAGTTTAATGAATTGTATGAATTTGTAAAACGTGTAAGATTTGATAAAATGGGCGTATTTGAATATTCAAGAGAAAAAAATACGGTATCTTATTCAATGGATGAGCAAGTTCCTGCAAAAATCAAAAAACAAAGACATAAAAAATTAATGAGCTTACAACAAAAAATTTCAAGAGAAATCAATGAAGCTTATGTCGGAAAAGTTCTTCCTTGTATCGTTGAAGGATATACTGATGACGGAGTTGTTATTATGCGTTCTGAACATGATGCTCCGGAAATTGACGGAATGGTTTATGCTTCATCTGAAAAATCAGTTGTTCCTGGAGATATCGAAAATGTTAAGATTGAACGTGCCGATGAATACGATTTGTTTGGAGTTTTACAATAATTGAATATTATAGTATAATTATTCAAGAGTATAGGGGTGATAATGGAATTTGTAGAAAACAGAGAAGTTGAAAAAGAACAATTAAAAGCTATTTTTCGTGATATGGTTAAATATTCGCCATCAAAAATTATTGGCATGCTCGGGAATGCTATTATTGTTCCAGTTTATACAAGTTTGTTATCTCCTGATGAATATGGTCTTTATTCGCTTTCAATAGCTTTATTGTCCTTCTTATGTATTATTTTTTCTGACTGGGTAGGACTTTCAGGCTTACGATTTTTTAAACATCACCAGATGACACAAGATATGCCGAAATATCTTACAACACTTGTTTCAATTCTTGTGACAAATATTTTTGTGATGTTTGTTGCGGCATTTGTTTTTAGGAATAATTTTTATTCATTTTTCCATATTCCTGTAAAATATTTCTTGGCAATTTTGGTTTTGATTATACCTGTTGCTATAAGAGCTTTGTTATTCCAGTTATTACGTGCTCAGTTAAAGTCTATGTCTTTTACTTTGTCAACAATAATTAATCAGTTTACTACAATTTTATTATCTGTATTTTTTATAAAATTCTTTCACCTCGGAGCTATGTCTTTGCTTTTAGGTATGGGGGTTTCTATATCTTTGATTGACTTATTGTTGATTTATCAAAGTAATTTAGTTTCTTGGTTTAAGTTACAAAAAATAGAGTGGCCTTCTGTTGTTCCGATATTTAAGTATGGAATTCCGATTGCTGCTACTTCTTTGAGTGCTTGGATAATAAACCAAAGTAACAAATTCATTATGAACAGTATTCATGGATTTTCACAAGTCGGACTTGTCGGGGTTGCTTATGGTTTAACATTACCACTTTTAATGACTATATTTTCGATAATTACTGTTGCTGCAATTCCGAGAATTATCAACATGTATGAAGAAAAAATTGATGTAAGACCTATTATTTCAAGATTTACAGGTTATTATATAATGATTGCGTTGCCTGTGATTATTGTAATCTCTTTGTATGCAACGGATTATGTTCAGATGCTTTCTTCAAATGACAAATTCCAAGATGCTTTTAAATTAATTCCATACTTTGCTTTTGGAACTTTCTTTATGGCACTTAGCGATTATACAACTTTGCAATATCACCTTGCGAACAAAACTTATATCGAATTTGTTATGAAATTATTATCAGGAATAACAAATGTTGTTTTGAATATTTTATTAATCCCGAAAATGGGACTTGTCGGTGTTGGTATTGCAACTTTGGGTGCAAACTTTTTGTATTTCTTATTAAGTATAATTATTGTTTTACCTGGATTAGGATTGATTTTTCCAAGACTTATTATGTCAAGAATGGTAATTTCATTTATTCCGTTTGTAGCTCTTTATTATGCTTTTGAAAAATTCGGAAATATTCCTGCATTGTTTGAGATGTTAGCATTAATGTTTGTATTTTATATTTGCTACTTTGGCTTGGCTAACACTGTTCTTAAACGTGTTGAAAAATAGTTTTATTTGCTTAACATTCGTTTACATTCTAGCAAGAAATTTTATTTTTGAATTTTATATTTTTGATACTTAGTAGTATAGCAATATATTAAATATTCGTAATAAAAAATAGAAAATTAATTATTCTCTTGATAAGATGAATATATTAAATAAAAACACTAGATCTCATAAGTATATTTTTTTATTCAACGTTAGGGAATCTCGAAAGGAATTACAAGCATGATAAAGATAAAAGCTGGTCAAAGGAAGGTAGTCGCATCTGCATTAACATTTTGTTTCTTCTTACAGCAATCTTTTTGTTTGCAGGTATTGGCAACTCAAATCTCAGGTGTAACAGGTGTTAATGGCGTGTATAATATTGACCCGACTGCTGTTAACGGAGATATCGGTTTTAGAAAATACGATAATTTTGACTTGAGTAAAGGTGATGTTGCAAACCTTATATTCAATAATTTGACTAATGGAAAAGATATAAATACATTTATCAACCTTGTTGATAATCAAATTAATATCCAAGGTATTGTCAATTCCGTAACTAAAGACGGCTCTTTTAACCCTGGCGGGCATGCCGTATTTGTTTCTCCAAATGGCATGGTCGTTGGTTCAAGCGGTGTCTTGAACGTAGGTTCGTTATCTGTTTTAACGCCTGAAAGTAATACTTATGAAGCTTATAAAAGTAATTTGAGAGATGCAAGCAAAGCTCCTTCTTTATTACAAAATTATAAAGAAGAATTAGCAGCTCACGGTAACGGCGTTGTAAAAATTGACGGTAATGTCCTTGCTCGTAATTTTGTTGATATAAATGCAGCAGATGTAAATATTGCAAATAACGCTCTTGTTATGACGGGGGTTAAAGATTCAACAAAGCTTACTTCAAACGAACAAGCCAATATATTGTTTAACAGATTAGTAAATACTGATAATTTAAATCCTGCAAATTCTTTCAGAAACGATAACGGCAGCATAAAAATTGAATCTTACGGTGCAAATGGCGGAACTGCAATTGCAGGTAATATGAAAAATTTTGGTAAAGGTAATGTCGAAATTACAAATACCGGAGCTAAAGGAATTGATATTTCAGGTAGAACTGCAAACTCTTCAGGTGAAACACTCCTTGTAAATACAAACGGTGATGTTAATGTATCAGGCGTAGTTTTAAACAGAGGCGGAAAATTAGTTGTTGATAACACAGGTTCAGGTGTTTTAATTGCTTCTACCGGACTTATGGATAACAATGACGATGAATTAATTATTACAAATACAGGTGTTAAAGGCGTAAATATCGAAAACGGAGGTAGTGTTTTAAATGCTACTGATTCTGTAAATATTAATAATACAGGATTGAACGGTATTAATGTAAAAGGATTAGTTAGTGCACACGATATCAATATAAACAATAAAAATTCAAATGTCGTAATTGGTGACAAGACAGGTAAAAATTATTTGACATCTTCAGGTAACGTAAATATTGATATTAATAATGGTAATTTATTAAATTACGGTACTAATGCAAATCTTATTAAAGCTTCAAAGGATTTAAATATTAAGGTTACAAACGGTGCTATCGGTCAGGAAGTCGGACCTTGTGACGGTGGCGTTTGTACAGGAATCGGACCAGAAGCAAGAGATTTGACAAAATCTGTTAATATCGCGGTAGATGGAAAAGTTAATGCTGTAAGTTCTAAAGGTTCAAATGAATCTTTAGTAAACATTGCAAGTTTA
>USJT01000063.1 GCA_900555175.1 uncultured bacterium | reverse complement strand
TGAAGCTTTTGTCGGAAACATAGGTTCAGAAAAACGTCTTGAATACACCGTAATTGGGGATACCGTAAACCTTGCAAGCCGTATTGAAAGTTATAACAAAGTTTATAAAACAAACCTACTCATAAGCAGTTCCACCTACTCTTATGTAAGCGAGATTACCGATGTTATAAAAATTGCAGATGTAACTATCCGTGGTAAAGCTAAAAAAATGGATATTTATGAGGTTTTGCGCATAAGTGATTGATAATATTGAACAATTGAAAAAAGCTATTGAAATTGAAATTCAATATAAATATATTGATATTCACGGTAAAACGCAGGCTTTTTCAACATTTATCGCAAATGAAGCAAAAAGATATTACAAACTTTCTAAAAAAAATCCTAAATGGGCTGTCTTGGCTGAGATGTTTGAGCATTACCCCTTTGCAGGAATAAACGAGAGAAGAAGAAGTATTGACAGATTAATAAAAATTTTAAAATCTGAAACATCGCCAAAACAAACAGAAGAAATCCCTAAAAATTCAAAACTAAAACCTGCAAAAGGTACAGATGTAATGTATATGAAAGGTGTCGGTCCTAAAATAGCTTACAAATTGAATAAGCTTGGAATTTACACAGTTCAAGATTTAATTATGTATTTTCCTAAAAAACATATCGACTATTCTTCAAGAACACTAATTCGTGATTTGAAAGAGGACGAAACAACAACTGTATTTGCCTATATAAAATCAGTTTCAGCTTTTAATACAAGGAATAACCTTTCGGTCGTAAAAGTTTCTGTTGCAGATGAAAGCGGAAGACTTGATTTAAGTTTTTTCCAAGCTAAATCTAACCGCTTTATGTTAGAGAGAATAAAAGCACAATTTCCTGCAAATGCAGGAATAATGATTTCAGGAAAGGTAAAAAGAAACAATTATGACGGCAAATTAACGTTTGATAAACCAAATTATTCAATAATGACAGGAGAATTTTTAGAGGATAAAAATTCAAACCTAAACCTTGCAAGAATAGTCCCGATATATAGTGTCTGGGGAGATTTAAGTATCAAGGTTTTGCGCAGAGCAATATATAATGCAATTCAAACATACAAAAATGAAATTGAAAATGTTTTACCTGATTTTATAAGAGAAAAATACGGAATATTAGATAAAAAAACAGCAGTTGAACAAATACATTTTCCTGAAAGTATGGAGCTTTTAGAACAGGCAAGATTTTCTCTTATATTTGAAGAACTTTTCTTAATCCAGTTAAAACTTGTAACTTTAAGAGAACAAAATTCTCATAATCATTCGGCTTTAGCTCTAAAAATAAAAGAACATGGACTTGTTAGACAATTTATTGACAATCTCCCATTTGAGCTTACAGGTGGGCAAAAGCGCGCTGTAAATGAAATTTTAAATGACTTAAATTCAGATATTCCGATGGCAAGATTACTTCAAGGAGATGTCGGAAGCGGGAAAACTGTTGTTGCGACAATTATGCTTCTTGCAGGTGTTGAAAACGGCTATCAGGGAGCACTAATGGCGCCGACTGAAATTTTAGCACAGCAACACTATAACAATCTTCAAAAATGGCTTACTCCAATGGGAATAAGTGTCGGATTATTCTTAGGAAGCCAAGGGAAAAAGGTTAGAGAAAAATTCAGGACTGATTTGCTAAACGGTCAAATGAATATTGCAGTAGGAACCCATGCACTAATTCAAGAAGGAGTTGATTTCAACAATCTCGGAGCAATTGTTGTTGATGAACAACACAGATTTGGAGTTAAACAAAGAAATGTTTTAAAGAAGAAATCTCAAAATCCTCAAATTTTAACAATGACAGCAACTCCAATACCAAGAACACTCGCCCTAACCGTTCATGGTGACTTGGATCTCACTGTAATTGATGAACTTCCAAAGGGTAGAAAGCCGATTAAAACATCACTTGTAACCTCTCATAAAGGTGTCTATGACTTGATAAGACATGAAATTGAAGAAGGCAGACAAGCATACGTTGTTTATCCGCTAATTGAAGAAAGCGAAACTTTATCGGCAAAAGCTGCAACTATTGAAGCTGAAAGATTGCAAAATGAAGTATTCCCACAATTTAAAATTGGGCTGCTACACGGGAAATTGAAAAATGATGAAAAAGACAAAGTAATGGCTGATTTTAAAGATAAAAAATATGATATTTTAGTTTCTACAACAGTTGTTGAAGTAGGTGTTGATGTTCCAAATGCAACAGTAATGCTAATTGAAAATGCAGAACGCTTTGGACTTTCTCAGTTGCACCAATTAAGAGGAAGGGTTGGAAGAAGTGATCTTCAATCATATTGCATTTTGCATACTTCTACAAAATCTCAAGAAACTAGAGAACGTTTGAATATTATGACGCAAACAAATGACGGCTTTGTAATTGCTGAAAAGGATTTGCAAATAAGAGGTCCGGGAGAATTTTTAGGCACAAGACAAAGCGGACTGCCTGATTTAGTAATTTCGGATATAGTGAGAGATGCCAAAATTCTTGAAATGGCAAGGAATGAAGCAATTGATTTTGTAAAAACTCACAAAATTGATAATTATCCTGCTCTTAAAAAATCTACTTCATTATCTTTATCAGGTGGTTTAGATATATAAACAAAATTGTTAAGATTTGTTAAATTAAATAGCATAAATTAAGCAATTATCTAGCAGTTATATACTTTATATATATAGAGTATAAAATCGGAGCAGTATTATGGAAACATTTTACAGATTCCTAGGCGGGCCACGAACCTTCTGGGGTGGATCTAATAAAGTTATCATAAATAATTACGGCTGTGGACCAATGTTTAGCGGCATGTGCAGACCGATTTTTGTTAATAATAATTGCTTCGGCGGCGGTCTAAACAGAATGTTTGGCTTTTTAGCCGGAATGAATATATTATCGAACCTATTTGGTTATAACAATAATAGAATGGCAACTCCATATATGGGATTTAATCAGACAAATATGTACAATCCTTATGGACTAATGAACCCGGGTGGATTTATTAATCAATCTGCAGGTCATAATAATTCTTCATCAATAGGCTCAAGATTAAATTCAATTGAAAAAGAAGTAAAATCTTTACAAAAGCAAATTGATGATATAGAAAAAGCAAAATGTAATTGTAAAGATAACGGTACATCATCAACTGATAAGACAGATAAGAGTGATAAAACAGATAAAGCAGGCAAAACAGATAAAACTAATTCTGCAAATAAAGCAAATGAAGCCGCAAAAACTGACAAAACAGGTGAGGCAAATAAAACTGATTCAACTCAAAATTCTAAAAAAGCAGGAGATGATAAACCAAAAACTATTGATGAATTATTAAATAATATTGATGGCTTTGACAAACTTGATTCTTCTGAACAACAGTATGTAAAAAATCATATTGTACAAGCTTATGAAGATCAAAACGGAAACATCAAATATAATATTAGGGCAATAGTTCACGATGGTGATACACTTAATAAAATCATTGATAGATTTTATAACGACAAAGAAAAAGAAGAACTAAACGTAAAAGAAAATGAATACAATTCACAAATCTCAGGTAAAAAAGTTAAAAATCCAAATTCAGGAGATACTATAAATGCAAACGGAGTTTCTGAATACGGAATTAAAGCCTTGATGGAAGATTCTAAACAAAAAATTACAAAAGATGGAGAAATCCAAAAAACAAACAAAAAAATGTCTGAATTGAAAAATGCATTTATTAAAGGTGAGAAAAAATTATCAAAAGCTTATGTTCTTCAAAACCACATGATGTCAGAAAAAGAATATAACAAAATCATTCAAAATAAATACCAATAATATAAAGATGTATAAAATAATTAAAGCGTAGAAAAATATATCATTTCTACGCTTTTTTGTATGTTTTAAAAATATCACAATCTTGTAAACTCTTGATAATATGAGGACATTATCGGGTATATATATAACAGATATATTAATTGTAAAGATTTCTTAATATATAATAAAAAAATAGCAATATATAATACTTTATATACTTTATATATATAAGAGAGTATAAAAGAAACGGAGATACATCATGGCATGGGATGTAACAGGATACCACACAGGTGGCAGACAATCATATACATATAGTTTAAAAGCTGGCCAGAAACGTGGCATGGGTGTAGCTCACGTGCTTAACAATAACATTGTAATAAACAACTATGCACCAATGCCAATGCATACAGTAGTTGAGAACTATAATAATAACCAATTATCCGGTACTGAAAAATGGGCATTGGGTATTGGCGCAGGTTTAGGTTTTATCGGCGCAATATTGAATGCCTTCGGTATTGGCGGAGGCGGAGGCTCTGTTGAAGGTGCCGGAGGAAAAGAAGAAGAAAAAACTAAAGAAAAAGAACCAGAAAAAACAGAAGAAGAAGCGCCTAAAAAAGATGCTAACCTTGTTACCCCAAAAGCAGCAGCTCAATCGCAAGAAGTTGCAGCTGTAAAAGCAGCATCACAAGCACTTGAAGCTGCAAAAACAGATTTTACAAATGGGCAAACTCTTAGAGTTCATGATGAAAAACTTGGTACTAAAGCTGATATTTCTGGAACTATAACAAATAATGCTGACGGTACAGTAAGTATTAAAGATAGAATAAATACTTACACATACAAAAAAGAAGCTAACACTGTAAATTATAAAGGAGTAAATTATCCTGTTTATACATTGATTGGTGCTGTTGACAGTACAACCGGACAAACTAAACCTATAACAACGCAACAATATATCTTAGTCAACGGGCAATTAATTCAACCAAATGATCTTAATATGACAGGTTTAGGTTTTGGTAGCATTAAAAAATAGCAATTGCTATTAATAAAAAGCAATATAAATAAAAACTTCCTATATGGAAGTTTTTATTGTTTTAGGCTATAATTAGTAAAAATTGTAGACAAAAAAGAAGGTGGCTTTATATGATTAATGGAAAAATTGTAATAGGTTCAGATCACGGCGGATTTAATTATAAAAATAAAATTATTGAATATTTTAAAAAGAATAATATTGACTACATTGACGTTGGAACATATACAGAAGATTCTTGTGACTACCCTGTAATTGCAAAAAAAGCTGCTGAAAAAATTGTCAATGGTGAAGCAGAAAGCGGAATTTTAATTTGCGGAACAGGCATTGGTATGTCTATTGCTGCAAATAAAGTTAAAGGCATAAGGGCAGCTCATTGTACAGACACTTTCAGTGCTAAAGCATCAAGAGCGCACAACAATTCCAACATTCTTTGTCTTGGTGAAAGAATTACAGGTGAATGTATCGCACTTGATATTGTTGATGTTTGGTTAAAATCAGAATTTGAAGGCGGCAGACACGAACGCAGAGTAAGTCAAATAGAAGATTTATAGAGCTAGAATATTATCCTTGACAAAATAACAGCCTTTTTTATTGCATATAACGCTTTATATGTTATGCTTTAAATATACGAAAAGACTAATGAGGGAAATATAATGACAGAAGAATTAGATTCAAAAAAGCTTGCTTGTGTTATTGCACGTACACTTGACGACAAACTCGGGAAAGACATAACTATTTTAAATATAAGCAATGTATCATCATTGGCAGATTATTTTGTAATAGTTACAGGTGATTCTACACCTCAAGTCAAAGCTTTGATGAACAATACAAAAGACAGAATTAAAGAACTTTTTTCACGCTCTCCAATCAGAGTAGAAAATGATGCAAAAAATCGTTGGAATTTGCTTGACTATGGCGATGTAGTTGTTCATATTTTGCACAAAGAAGAACGTGAAATGTATGCAATTGAAAAATTCTGGAGTAATGCATTTAGCGTTCCGGAAGATGAATGGAAAAAATTGTCTGAAGATTATAAACAATTTTAAAAATTTGCATGTAACAATTCTAAATACTGTTGCAAAATATTAAAAATAGTGTAGAATAAAGGTATTATGAACAGAGAAGAGATAGATAAAAAAATAAATGAATTGGCTATGGCCAAAGAACCAACAAATGTTGAAAACTACCACAGATTATCAGAATTGTATCTTCAAATTGAAGATTATGACAAGGTTATGTCTGTATTAGAAAGCCTTTTGACTATAAAACCTGATGATATTCAGGCATTAGTCGGAATGGGAACAATGTGGTTTTATGAAAAAGATTTTAGAAAATCATTGTCCTATTACAATAGAGCTTTAGAAATTAATCCTAAAAATTTCCTGATTTACTACAATATCGGTAATGTTTTTGCTGAATGGAAGAATTTTCCGAAAGCTTTATTTTACTATAACAGAGCAATTGACCTAAATTCTACAAATCCTGAAATTTATAATGCAATTGCACTTTTATACCAGGACAATGAAGATTATGTTGAATCAAAAGCTTATTATGAAAAAGCTTTATCTCTTGATCCGGAAAATATTACCGCATTAGTTGATATGGGTAATGTTTGCTTTAAGCTTTTTGATTATGAAACAGCTTTAGAATTGTATAAGAAAGTTTTTGTTCTTAATC
>USJT01000062.1 GCA_900555175.1 uncultured bacterium | reverse complement strand
GATGCTTAAGATGCTTGGTGAGGATTTTGCGGAAAATTTTGTTACGCCAACTGGGTTGGTTGCAACAACAATTGGAGTAATTGCATTTGTCACCGCTTATTTTGTCGGCAAAAAAATACTTGATATAAAGGTTTGATGAAAGGGGGAGAAAAATGATTTTAACAGTTGATATGCTTTGCATAATGGGGGTTGGAAGTGTACTTGCGTTGATTTATTGCGGGATTTTAGTATTTAATAATAAATATGACGGTTTGCTGGAGCCACTTAATTCAAAGGAATATCCGTTATGTGAAACTTATAATGTTGGTTTTTATTTAATTAATAAAATACCTAGATTAATTCAGAATGCTCATGTAAGAAGCAAAAGACAGTACATTGAAATTTTACATGGAGCAAAATATGCAGATTATTATTTAAGAATTAATTCGGCACAAAGCCTATCACTTTCATTGCTGGTATTTGTTTTGTCATTTTTTGTATATGGATTGACGGCTGAACCAGTTGTACTTGTTGTTATGTTTGTAATGGCAGCTGCTATTTATTATTATTACGATACTTTACCAAAGGCGAAAGTGGAGAAAAGAACTGAGGAGATTTCACTTGAATTTGCGGATGTTGTTTCCAAACTTGCTTTGTTAATTAATGCAGGAATGATTGTTCGTGAGGCATGGGAGAAAGTTGCATATACAGGAAAATCGGATTTGTACATAGAAATGCAGGATGTGGTTGATCAAATGAATAATGGAGTATCTGAAAGTGATGCACTTAACAGATTCGCCACCAGTTGTACACCTGCTGATATCAAAAAATTTACTTCTATGCTTATTCAGGGAATGAATAAAGGAAATCGTGAATTGACGGAAATGATGAAAGAGCAAAGTCGTGAAATTTGGAATATTCGAAGGAATTTGATTAAGCAGCAGGGAGAAAAAGCTGCCAGTAAATTATTGATTCCGATGTGTATCATGTTTATTGGAATTCTTATTATGATTATAGTGCCTATATTCTCAAATCTGGGATAGGCATTGTAAATATAAAATACAGATAGGAGGTGTTTATGATGGATGTTATTTTGTATCGTTGGTATTCAAACGCAAAATTGTTTGGAAGAAAGTTTATTTATGATGAGGATGGTGCGGTGAGTATCGTTACTATTGTCGTTCTGATTGGAATTGCTATCCTGCTTGCGGTTGTGTTTAGAAAACAGATTGAAACACTTTTGAATACATTGTTTAGTTCGATTAACAAGAGTGGTACAGATGCAATTAAAGACACACCAAAGGAATAATAAATGGAATACCAAATAATAACTTTTCGGTGGAATTTTACCACCGAAAAGTTATTACCACTAAAGGAAAGGGAATTGTTATGGAAAAGAGAAGAGAAAAAATGAGTATATTACGAGATGAAACAGGAGCGGTAGCTATTGTTGAAGCGACCTTTGTATTTCCAATCATGTTTTTTGTCCTGTTTTTCATAATGATGATGGGAAATATTTATTATCAACAGGCACGAATTGATGATATTGTAAGTCGATATGCAATTATAGGTGCTGAAAAGGTGACAAATCCATTGAGGGATAATTTAGAAGAAGGTAAAACTATGATTACAGATTCAGAGCAGGTGGACGCAGAACCATATCGATATTTGTTTGGTTCTATGAAAACGATTGAAGATGAAATTCAGAACGAAGTTTACAAAGAAATTATCAGCAAAGGTTTTACTTTCATGGGAAATGCTCCGGAGGTAAAAAGAAGTCAGGTAAAGTCAGATTATAAAAATCATGTACTTTATGGAGATTTTGTTGTGGAAGCATCTTATCAGATTAAATTTCCGATTAAGTTTATTGGATCAGATAATTTAATGATATTTAAGGCGTCTTCTTGTTCCCAGGCTTCGGTAACAGATGTACCGGAATTTGTCCGTAATGTTGATTTTGCTTGCGATATTTTGGATGGCACATCATTTGCGGCGAAGGTTAAAGATATATTTCAAAAGGTAAATGACCTAATTAACAAGTTTAAATAGATGAGGAGAGAGGATTATGTTTCGGTTTGTTTTGAAAAGAAGAGGTGCAATTTCGGTATTTTTGGTGGTAGTGCTTGTTCCTATGCTTGTAATGTCGGCAACAATGGTTGATGTGTCGCGTGTTAATTTAGGAAATGCTATGGCTGTATCGGCGGGGGATTTGACAGCAAATACCGTATTGACAAATTATGATTATCAATTAAAAAAAATGTATGGATTACTTGCTTCATCCAATAATACAAAAGATTTTTTGGATAAAATGGAAGGCTTTTATTGTGATACGATTATGGCAGGTGGGATTGATAAAGATACAGCAGCAACATGGGCAAAACAGCTTAGAGGAAGTGTCAGCAGTACAGATTTACAAAATATTGCGGTGGAGGAAAATTCTTTTAAGTTAAATGTTTTGCAAGGCAAGAATGGTAGTCTTATGAATCCGGCGATTACAAAGACACAAATTGTAAATTTTATGAAATACCGTGGTCCTGTAAATATGGGAACCAGTATTTTTGATGCCGTTAGTTTGTTTAAAAGCATGGGTAAAAAAACAGATATGGTGGAAAAGAAAAATGAATATTATGAAGAACATGCAAAGATAATAGAGGAATGTCAAAAAGCAAGAGGTTGTATTGGCAATTATGAAAAGGAGGCAGGGGTTTCACAGCCGGAGGATTTTCCGAATGAGGCAGCGTTTTGTGAAATGAGGTCAAACCTTGGAAACAGCAAAGTAGCAATCGAAGCAACAATGGAGGATTATGTAAGATATATTTATTCCTATGAATTTTTCAGAAATGCAAAAGAAATTGATTTAAGTTATGAAAAATCATCCAATAAATGGGAATGGACAACTTGTATAGATGATTCTATTGTAAAGAATAAAAAAGCATCAGTACAGGGAACACAGAAAATTATTGATGATTTAGAGCAATATATGCAAAATTCCAGTCAGTATAAAAAGTATTTAACAAAAGGTGATGACAACAAGATTAATGTTAACTATCTGGAGCAATTTTTTAGAGAGTACAGTGAAAATAAGGGGTTACTGCATTTGTCTGTACGTCTTATGCAATGTTTAAAGGGATTAAATGAAGATAAAAAGCTGAAAATCAATGGACAAGAAGTGTCGGTAAAAGATTTTATAGAAGATAAGAACAACAAATATTTTTATCGATTAAATGATATCCTTGAAAAATACGATCGTGTTTATCAAAAGTATCATGCTTCTGTTCGGAAACAAAAAAAATGGTTAGATGATGTGATTGCTAAGGCAAATAAACAAGGTGTGGATTATTATGAACTCTTATGTGATAGAATTGGCTGGCTTGATGGTAATGAAAGCGATACAGGTTTAATAAAACATCTTGAGAAAATAGAGAATTTAATAGATTCACTTAGTACTAAACTTGATAAATGGGAAAATTCGGCAAGCGTTAGTCAATTAAAAAAAGATACACAGGCACAAAGCGATAAAAAAGAAATTGAACGTATTCGAAATACTTTTGATAAAAGCCAAATTACGGAATTGAAAAACAAAGTAAAACGTTCTTCTGAAACATTGAAAAAAATCAGAGATTGTGTGCAGAAGTATAAAGTTGGAGAATGGGCATTTTCTGAAATGGGTTCAGATTGCGGAACACTTGAAAATGTATGTAATAAGAAATTTGGAAATAAGCTTCAATATCCAACACAAAGTGAGTTGGATTCAGCAGTGGTAGAATCAAAGAAGTTAATTCAACAGCCGGCACTTGGTGAATTTCCTACCAATTGGAATGATGAGGCACATCCGGATTTAAAAAAGCCACAGGAGAAAGCATTTTATTCGTATTTGGTTAGTAATTATAATCAAAACGAAACAGAGAATAATACGAAAAAAAGCAAGAAAAAAGTGGAAGAAAAAAAGGAAGATTATAAGAAAGAAGCAGAGAAGGAGAAGCAAAAAGAGGGGGTGGCTAATTCAAATTCAGTTGCAGGTATGGCAAATCGTCCGAGTCAAGTATGGAAGTCGCATAAGGGTGATAGTCATCAACTAGGGAATGAAACTAAAAAGTCCACCAACCAAAAGAAAGCATTAAGCAATTCTACTAAGATATTGAATAATATGTTTAAAGGTATTTCAACAAAATTAAAGGGTGCAAGAGATAATTTCTATATTAGCGATTATATGCTTGGGATGTTTTCTTATAGTACGATTGAAAAAGAAAAAGGGCCAAATCCTGAAACGTTAACACGGATGGATATGAACACAAATTACTTGTATGGAAAAGAGGTTGAGTATATTATCTATGGCGGTGACCATGGTGTAGAAAAAGCATATGCTAGTATTTATGGTATTCGTTTTGCATCGAATTTGGTGTATGCATTTACAGATAAGGAAATTACAGGAACGGCAACGGCGATTTTGGGGCACCACCATTAACGGCATTGGTTCCTATGGCTAAAATTGCGATTATTGTTGGCTTAGCTCTTGTGGAGAGTGCAATTGATATTGCGGATTTGTCTGCTGGTAAAGCGGTTCCATTATATAAATCAAGTTCTACATGGGTGGCAAAACCAGGCTCTATGGCTGGAGAGTTAATTAATAAGACGGCAACCATTGTTGCAGGCAAAGGTGAGGAGGCGATTGATAAGGGAACGGGATTATTAAATGAATGGTTGTCAAAAACATCAGGTAATTTGACGAAGGGTATTGAAAAAAACGGCGATAAATTTAGTGAGGCAGTGGGGGCTATTGTGCAGGATAATGTAGATAATTATGTTGGACAAGTGGTTGACCAGCTTGTTTCTATATGCACAAATGCTGTAAGTCAGGCAAATAGTGTGGAATATGTAAAAGAAAAGTTGAAACAATGGTCAGATGCCACGGACTTTGGCTCTGAAGCTACAAATAAGATTAAGGAGCAAGCGGTTCAATATATTATTGCACAGTGTGATAGCAAAATTAATGAATTGATAGAAAAGATGAAAGAGGGCGGTGATACTGCAAAGGAAGCGGTATCAAGTTTAATGAAGCAATTAAATGATGATATTAAGGATGTTGTATCATCAGCAACGGGAGCGGTTACAAATTTAACAAATGAATTAACTGAAAAATTAAAGAAATCTGCTTCAAAGGGGGCTGAGAAGATGAAGGAAACTCTCAAAAAGGAAATTGAGGGAAAATTCGGAAGCTCGGTCAGTGGGGAGACTTCTGCATCCGATGGTGTAACAGGCTCACTGCTTTCTTGGAAATATAGCGATTATTTAAGAATGTTTACGGTGATTGGGCTGATTACAAATGAAGAAACAATGCTTCTTAGAATGGAAGATTTGATTCAAAAAAACATGGAATTAAAAAAGGGCACATTTAGTTTAGCATCCTCTTATGTGTATTATGAGATGCAGGCAAGGATTTTAGTAAAACCGTTATTAACGACAGTGCCATTTATAAATGAATATACTAAAGATAGAATAACAGGGACAAATTGGTATACGATTGATTATAAAACCAGATTTGGATATTAGTTAAGCGAGAGGTGGTTTTGTGAGAAAAATGAGAGAACAAAAAGGCTATATAACGATAGAAGCAACTATTGTTTTATCGATATACATATTTGCTTTTATGATGATTTTTAGTTTGATTCATATTTGTCGTGCACAAATGAAAATTTCAGTTGCAATAAATAATGCAGCAAAAGAAATATCGGAATATTCATATTTATACGGAGTGTCCGGGTTGAGTGACAGTATGTACAATGCAGGTCAATCGGCTGCTCAGACGCAGCAGGGTTATTCGGAACTTCCTGAAGATGTAGGAACTTTGTACTCGGAAATATCTTCATTGGGAGATAAACAGGGAAATATGGCTGGAGCACAGGGAATTAGCCCGGATAACATAAAAAATATTTATGGGAAATTGGATAGCATAAAACAACAGGGAGGCGGGGTGGCATCAACGATTAGTGATATGGCATCTAATCCCAAAGAGTTAATGATGGGGGTAACTAAGGTGTTGGCATATAACGCCTCGGAAGAATTAAAATCCGCAATTGCATCTGCCTTGACAAAAGCATTAGTGAAACAAAATTTAAAGTCTTCTCTCTCGGATGGAGATAAAGAAATTAATAGTTATTTGCATAATCTGGGAGTGAAAAAGACTCAGGGAACATATTTGGAGTCAATTGATTTTAGTCATTCGGAATTGTTCCCGGCTGGCAATAATGAAATTAAAATTATAGCAGTGTATGAGGTTGAGGCACTTCCGCTTTTAAATATTGATGCTTCTTTTCGTATTGTACAGACGGCAAGAACGAGGGGCTGGTTGAAAGGCGATGAAGATCCACAAATAACAACGAAGGATACGGAAGATGATGCGAAGGCAGAAGGACAGGAGGAAGAAAATTGATAGCAAAAGTTATTGTTTTTATGGCAGTTGCCATATTGCTCGCTTTGGGTGAGTATTTGTATTTATATAAGCAGTACTCACAAAAGAAAATTTTGTTATTTTGCATTTTGTCCGGAGTGATA
>USJT01000061.1 GCA_900555175.1 uncultured bacterium | reverse complement strand
CTTTATTATTTATATTTAATGTACGAACATTAACAATGGGGATATTTCCACCACTAAATTCTATATTATTTAATATATCATTCAAATCAGCTTCTTTTTTTTCTTTTTGCAGTTTTTTCTTTATTTTTTTTAAAAAATATGTTATAATAATAGAAAGGGCGGAGCAAGTTCCAGCTTGCCCCATTAAAAGCCCCTATTTGGTTATTAGAACTAGCAGTATCAGCAAAATTATTGCTAGTTCTTCTGTATTTATAACCACTTTATCACCTCCTTTCAAAGTTTCAGCAAATTTTGAGTTTGTGCCTTGAAAGTTGGGGAATAGGGCTTACCCTTCAAAAGGGTATAAATTTATAAGCAAAAAAGTCAATATTATTAAAAATATATATAATTTTATCCCCCGTAAATTTCTTTACGTTTTTTGATTACAACAGGATTTTTCAAGTATTCATCATATTTGTTGCGCATATTGATATAACCCTTTGGAGATATTTCGATTATTCTGTCTGCTACTGTCTGGATTAATTGATAATCCTGTGATGTGAATAAAATTGTTCCGGGAAAATCAATCATTGCGTTGTTTAATGCCGTAATCGCTTCCAAATCCAAGTGGTTTGTAGGTTCGTCAAAAATCATTACGTTTGCTTCCGCTATCATCATTTTTGCAAACAGACATCTAACCTTTTCTCCACCTGATAAAACATTTACTTTTTTATCTGCATCATCACCAGAAAATAGCATTCTTCCCAAATATCCGCGTAAAAAGTTTACATGCTGATCAGGAGAATACTGCGCAAGCCACTGCATAATTGTAAGATTGTTTTCAAAATAAAAATTGTTGTCTTTCGGAAAATATGAATGAGTTGCGGTAACACCCCATATAACTTCCCCGCTGTCAGGTTTGACGCGGTCTTCCAAAATATCAAAAAGATTTGTAATTATAAAAGGATCACGAGCAATAAATGCAACTTTTTCACCCTGATTAATTTCAAAACTTAAATTCTTAATCAGTAATTCTCCGTCAACTGATTTGTACAAATTTTTAACCTGAAGAACGTCTTTACCGGGGATTTTGTTATAAGTAAATCTAATTCTCGGGTATTGTCTTGATGACGGTTTAATTTCTTCCAAAGACAATTTATCAAGCATATTTTTTCTTGAAGTTGCCTGCTTTGCTTTTGATGCATTCGCACTGAAACGAGCAATAAAGGCTTTTAATTCTTCCATTTTTTCTTCGGTTTTCTTATTTTGTTCTTCTTTTTGTTTTTTAATCAACTGGCTTGCTTGTGACCAGAATGTGTAATTACCTGTGTAGAGCTGAATATTTTTATAATCAATATCTGCCATGTGAGTACAAACATTATCCAAAAATTTTCTATCGTGAGATACAACAATGACAAGGTTTTGGAAATTGATTAAAAATTCTTCAAGCCACGCGATTGTATTCAAATCCAAGTGGTTTGTAGGTTCATCAAGCAGCAAAATATCAGGGTTGCCAAATAAAGCTTGAGCAAGTAATACTCTAACTTTTTCACTACCTGCAAGTTCAGACATTTGTGCATAATGCAATTCATCAGGAATTCCCAAATCTGATAACAATGATGCTGCCATAGCCTCAGCCTGCCAGCCATCAAGTTCTGCAAATTGTTCTTCCAAATGCGCTACCTTAATTCCGTCCTCATCATTAAAATCAGGTTTTGCATACAAAGCATCACGCTCTTGCATAATGTCATAAAGTTTTTTATGGCCCATAATTACGGTATCAATAACTTTGTAATTATCAAATGCAAAGTGGTCTTGACGAAGGACAGCAATTCTTTGACCTTTAGTGATATGCACCTCGCCTGATGTCGGTTCAATATCACCTGCTATAACTTTTAATAACGTACTTTTGCCGGCCCCGTTTGCACCTATTACACCGTAACAGTTACCGGGGGTAAATTTTATACTTACATTTTCAAATAATGTTTGAGAACCGAATCTTACGGTCAATTTATCTGTTGTTATCATACTTTTTCCCTATTTATATAATCAGCTGAATTTCATTATAATATAAAAATAACAAAATTTCTGTCCTTGTGTCTAATGTATTTACACTTTCACAATACAAAATATATTATATGAAAGTTCAGCCTGTAAAAATCAATAATATACTTCCGAAAGCAGCCTCCCAAAAACCTTTAAAAAAGCAGACACCGATAAAAGATGCCCTAATCGTATCAGGTTATTGCTCTTTGCCGATTGTGTTTTATGAAGCTGCTTGTTTTATATCTAAAAAAGTTAACAAAAAATTCTCAGATTCTTTTGAAAATCAATGATGTGTTAATTCCGCCAAATGCAAAGTTATTTGACATAACATAATCAGTTTTGATTTCTCTTCCTTGTCCTTGAATATAATCAAGCTTTCCGCATTGAGGATCAACTTCATTAAGGTTTAATGTCGGGTGGAACCAGCCTCTGTTCATCATTTCAATGCTTAATATAGCTTCAATTGCACCACAAGCCCCAAGAGTGTGGCCTGTATAACTTTTTGTCGAGCTTACGGGCACCAATCTGTTAAACACATGTTCAGTTGCCCAAGTTTCTGCAATATCACCTTGAACAGTTGCTGTTCCGTGTGCGTTTACATAACCGATTTTATCAGGGCTTAAATTTGCATCTTTTAGCGCAAGTTCAAGTGCAATTTTCATAGTTTCTTTATTCGGATTTGTAATATGTGTACCGTCAGTGTTTGTTCCAAAACCTACAACTTCTGCATAAATCTTTGCGCCACGTTTTTTTGCATGTTCATATTCTTCCAAAATCAAAGTTCCTGCACCTTCTCCCAAAACAAGTCCGTCACGATTTTTATCAAACGGAGAAGGGGTTAATTTCGGTGTATCATTTTTCAAGCTTGTTGCATATAAAGTATCAAAAATTGCAATTTCAGTTGCGTGAAGTTCTTCACCTCCGCCTGCAATCATAACGGTTTCATAACCGTTTTTAATGGTTTCATAAGCATATCCAACCCCCATAGAACCTGATGTGCAAGCAGTAGAGCAAGGGACAAGGCGTCCTATTGTCTTAAAATAAAGTGAAATATTTACAGGTGCAGTCTGCGGCATCATTTTTACATAAGAGCCTGAATTTAAACCTCTTACGACTTTATCAACCTGCATTCCGTAAAAATCAATTATAGCATCTAATGAACCTGAAGATGAGCCGTAACTTACACCTGTTTGACCGTTTGTAATAATTTCATCACCTAAAAGCCCTGCATCTTCAAGAGCAAGTTCAGATGTTCTAACGGCCATAATAGATAAAGGTCCCATTGTACGAGTAACCTTTCTGTTATAAGTTGAAGGAATTTCAAACCCTCTTGCACGAGCAGAAAGTCTTGTATTTAATCTTTGATACTGGTCAAGTTCGCTGTTATATTCAACACAATTTTCAAGCTTTTCAAGAGTTTCAAATGCAGTATTACTATCGCTTCCTAAAGGGCTTGTAAGCGCCATGCCCGTAACAACCACACGTTTTGTCATAAATAAAGCCCTCCATTAACAGAAATTACCTGACCTGTAATATAAGATGCATCGTCACTCATCAAATAATTTACAAGGCTTGCAACTTCCTTTGCTTGTCCTAAACGTTTCATAGGGATTAATTTTTTAACCTCATCAAGCGGAACATCTTTTATCATATCAGTATCAATTACTCCAGGGGCAACACAGTTAACAGTAATTCCGCGTTTTGCAAGTTCTAATGAGAGAGATTTTGTAGCACCTATAATTCCGGCCTTTGATGCGGAATAATTAACCTGTCCTCTGTTACCTGAAAGTGCTGCAACTGATGACATTGTAATAATTCTTCCCTTAATCCTGTTTGAAATCATAGGCATTACAAGCGGTCTTAAAACATTATAAAACCCTGTCAAATTAGTATTTATAACATCATCCCATTCTTCATCTTCCATCGCAGGGAAAACATTATCCTTTGCAATTCCGGCATTCAATACAATTCCGTAATAAAGTTTGTCAGACAAAACATTCGCGCATTCTTCCCTATTTTTTATATCAAACTTTAAGACATCTGCCTTTTGTCCGAGAGCTCTAATTTCATCTGCAGTTTCTTGAGCTTTTGCAAGATTCCCGACATAATGAACATCGATATCAAATCCGTTTTTTGCAAGGTATAATGCAATTTCTTTTCCTATACCTCTGCTTGAACCTGTTACTAAAACCTTTTTCACACTAATATTATTACTCATCATAATTCCTTCAAATACGCTTCAACATCTTTCGGTTGGAATGCATTAATAACCGCCTTAGCCACCTCTTTGTTATCATTATAAATTAAACACTCAAATGAAACAAGTTCATTGTCAGCATATATCGCTTTAGCAGTTATAACGTAGGTTTTACCGTTTTCAAATTTCGTTAAAGAATTTTCGTAAAGTCTTGTCCCTAAAAGAAAACCAATTTTGGGAATTTCTTCTCCGTTTTTATAATATGAATAACACCCTATTGTTTGTGCCATGAATTCAATACCAACAAGCGGAGAGACGCCATTAATTTCTTTATCAAAAAAAACTTTATCATCATTAATTGTGACAGAGGCTTTTACAAAATCCTCCTCCATATCAACTTCTAAAATATTGTCAATCAATATCATCGGTCTATCATGCGGAAGAACATTTTCCATACTTATATCTGAAAAATCTGTTTTTATCATTAATTTTCTCCCTTCTTACCGATTATAACAACCGCATTTGTTCCTCCAAAACCGAAAGATGTACACATACATATATTTATCGGGCTTACGTGAGTATTTGCATCTACCAAATTTATTTTAGGCAAATTATCATCATAAACACCGTCATATATATGAATTGGCAAATCTCTTTTACCTTGCAAAATTTCATAACAAATAAAAGTTTCGACACTTGCAGCAGCGCCAAGACAATGCCCTGTCATAGGTTTTGTAGAACTTGCAGGTGTTTTATCTTTAAAAATTTTATAAATCGCATTTGCTTCCATCAAATCATTTGAAACAGTACCTGTGCCATGAAGATTTATGTAATCAATATCATCAGGTGATAATTTTGCATCATCAAGTGCTTTTTGAATTGCAATAGCTGCTTGAACACCTTCAGGATCAGGGGTTGCAGCATGATATGCATCTGAAGTTTCACCTATCCCGAGCAATTGAATATAATCACTTGCCTTTATATCATCTTGTTTTTCTACCTTCTTTTTCGTAAGCAAAAACAATGCCCCGCCCTCGCCAAGGCTTATACCGTTACGATTTTTTGAAAACGGATTTGTTTTTTGATGAGACAAAACCTCCAGTGCATGAGATCCATACGTAGGCATTGGCGCAATAGTATCAATACCGCCAGCGATTACTGCTTTACAAACATCATTTTCCAATAATTTTACAGCAGTAGAAAAAGCCTTAATTCCTGAAGTGCAAGCCGTTGAAACACCCATTGCGACATTTGTTGTTCCCAAATACCATTTTAAAAATTCAGCAGGATTTCCAAGTTCTGCATGGTATTTGTTTTCAGTCACTTCAAATTCTGCAATTCCTGAATTTGTCGCACCAATTACAATCCCGATTTCATCTTTTTTAAATCCTGATAAATCTAACTTATCGACAAGATATTTCAAAACTTTATTGCAACGTAAGTTATATTTTTCGTCATTAATATCGTCAAAATCTTTTTCAATCTTCCCAAAATAAAATTCACTCCCCTTAACGACATTATTATCAAGAGTTAAGTGATCTGCAAAAATTCCGCTTACATCTGTAATAAAAATCCCATTCATGATAATATGTTACCATGAATAGCTTGGAATTTTACATAAAAAAAATTTCTCTCTCGACAGGTGAAAATATTGTCTTATCACAAATTCCTATGATGATGAGAAGGAAATTATCTCCTGTCGGCAAAATCGCATTAAGTACACTACTACAATGCTATGACGGAGATGATGTAAAATTAACATACGCATCTCGATACGGTGAACTGGAAAGAGTTGTAAAATTAATTAAGCAGGAGCATGAAGAAAATGAAATTTCTCCGATAGGTTTTAGTTTTTCTGTTCACAATTCAACTATCGGATTATTTTCTCTAATGAATAAAATCCATTCTCCGTACAATTCAATTTCTGCAGGAGAAAACAGCTTTTGTTTAGGGCTTCTCGATGCTGCGATGAACAAAAAGACACTATTTTGTTATGCAGAATCTGTTGACAGATTTGAAAGTATTTCTATGCTTATAGATAATTACGGTCAGGGAGAACATGTCAGAATTATTCCAAATACACAAAATCTTGAACCTAATAGTTTTACCGAATTTATAAAAGGCGGACGCTATATTTGCCCTCTATACATTATGGAGAGGGTAAATGATTAGATTTATAAGAGGTTTTGGCGTTGTATTATTATTTACGATATTTGGGATTTGCTCATTTTTTCTTGGTTTTGTAGTTTTGCCGATGTGGCAAATTTTTATGAAATTTGAAAAGTCTGAAAATTCATTATCATCAAATGACAGCAAGGATAAAAAAAAGCGAGAAAAGTTTTCAAGATTAATCCACAAACTGTGGCATTTTT
>USJT01000060.1 GCA_900555175.1 uncultured bacterium | reverse complement strand
CAGATATAATCATGAAAGAATTAAAGAGATATTGCAAAAAATATAATGTAGGTTTATTTAAAAATAACGAGGAGAGAGAGAAAAATGAAAAAAGATTGTCTGGAGATAGTAAGATCTAAGTGTGAAAACTGCACAGGATGCGCACTTGCAAAAACCAGAAAGAATGTTGTTTTTTCTGACGGAAATCCATCAACAGCAAAAGTTGTTCTAATCGGAGAAGCTCCGGGAGAAATGGAAGATGAAACAGGCAGACCGTTTGTAGGACGGGCCGGACAGCTTTTAAATAAATTCCTCTCAGATGCAGGCATTTCAAGAGATGAAGATGTTTATATCATCAACACTGTAAAATGCAGACCTCCTGAAAACAGAGTTCCGACAGAAGAAGAACAATCTGCTTGCAGAAAATTCTTAAATGCCCAAATTGATATTATTAACCCAAGAGCAATTATTCTTTGCGGTGCTACTGCTTTAAAAACATTTGTTCAACTTGACAAAAAACAAACAATATCAAAAGTTAGAGGTCAATGGATGACTATTAATGTTGATGGAAAAGATTATAAAGCTATTACAATTTTCCACCCATCATACCTTTTAAGAAACAACTCTATGGCAGAAGGTTCTCCAAGAAGATTGATGCAACAAGATTTGGCTAATATTAAAAATGAAGTATTAGCAGATGTTTATCATTCAACAGACAACAACAATAATGATGTTGTATTTGCTTCAGAACCAAGAGAAATCGCAATGGTTTAACAAAAATTTAAAACTAACAAATAAAAAATAGGATACTAAATTGTATCCTATTTTTTTATCTTAACTATTTTGATTTATCATCAACTAATTTTTCTGCCGGTGCCAAACCAGGTTCCAAATCAGAGCCTGTTATTAATTTTCTGAATGCAAATTGAGCTTTTGGCAAGACATAAGCTAACAAGAAACTACTTAAGGCGACATTAGTTAAAATATTTGCAGATTTTGCAATCTTTGCTTTTTTTATGAATGAATTAAAATCAGAACTATTTAAAGATTTTTTAGCAAATTCCTCAATATTATTTCTGAATTTTGCAAGCTTTTTAATATCAACATATTCTCTCGGGTCACGAATTCCGTTATCCATCATTTTAATTTTTTTAAATTTATTTGCATACCTAACAAAAAGTGTATCTTTATTTTTCAAGTTATCAACAAAATTCAAAAGTTCTTCTGCAGAATCATTTTTTGGAAGTTTTAGAGTTTTATTTTTAATTTGTTCTGCAAACTCTTTATCAGCTAAAATAATCAGATCAAGTCCAACACCCGTCAATTTATCTAAGCCTTTTTCAATCCACTTTGGAGCTACAAAATTTAAAAACATCATGCCAGCCATTTTAAAAGACAAATCATAGCGTTCATTTTTATTTCTTGCTGTTGCAACACGACCGACAGCATAACCGCCATCTGTCACAGCCATTTTATCTTGAGCTGAAAAGTTTGCGACTTTTGTAATCCAGTTTCCGGTAAAATTCACATTTTTTGATTTATAAAATTTATATTTTTGCAAAAAACTTAAAGGTGTAGAAATTTTCTTTTCAGCTTCTTTTTTCCGCAAACTTTCTATTTTCTTTGCAGAAGATGCAAAAATAAGTTTCGGCAAGATAAATCCCATAAGCAATATAGGAATAGATGTTAATGCAATAAATTTTCCTGCAAGAAGTTTTTCATACAATTTTTTATTTTCTTTAGCTTTTAACAAATCTTTTACAGCTTCAGGTGCAATATTTTTGAATTTTTTGATATTATAATCAATTCCTTGAACACCTTGTTCTTCTTTAAACAATTTCAAATTAACATCAGGATTTAAACCTCTAGCCTTTATATACTTATTTGCAATCCATCCAACAAGAGGAATACAACCAAGCCAAACAGCAGAAGTTGAATATTCATCTAAAAATCTTTCACGAGCAGCTAAATATGCAATTCCCTTTGATTCTTTTTTATTCTGATTATATGTAAGAGCAATTTTTGTCGGAACCTCAATCCCGCAATCTCTTAATATTAAAGGGGCAACGCTGCTATTATTACCGACAGCAGAAATTATACTTGTTATAGTCATTAAAAATTCTCCAATTCTTTACAGGACAATATATCCTTATTTATAGTCTAACAACATACGCTTCTTTTTATTGGGGTTCCTTGAAAGACTATTATTATGAATTGAAAATAAATAATTATTCTTTAAAAGCGCAAAACATCAATTCATAGCCTTCCAAGGTCGCTATGATGATGTAGATGATGAAATTTTAAAGAATTCAAATTTAACATTTTATTTCCTTACAAGAATTATACTATCTTAAAAATTTTGTTTTGGCAATAGTTATTCTACAAATGCACTCATTTTAAGAATATTATCATAAAACTACTGAATAAAAATTTTTGCTCTAAATTATTTTTAATCAAAAAAACTTTTTAATTTTTGGATAATTAAATCATCATTAGTTTTTATCAGCAAAGATTTATCTTTTCCAGTATGACCTTTGATTATTTCAATAGAAGATTTTGGTATTTTAAATTGCTTTGATAAAAATTCAACAAGCGCCTTATTAGCCTTACCGTCAATCGGTTGAGCCGTAATTTTCACTTTTACAAAGCCGTCTTCACTTTTTATTATTTCATTTTTAGATGAATTTGGAGAAATTTTTAAAGATAAAATAACTCCGTCTTTTGTTTCCTTTAGCACTTTTTTATAATCCTTATGAATGAAATTTTATAATTTACTTGAAAAATTCAAATAAAATCTGTATTATGATTATATCATGACCGAAAAACCACTTTTTGACGATATAAAAAAAGAGCTTATTGCACAAAATAGAGAACCGGAAGAGATTGAGCAAATAGAAAAGGCATACCTTTTTGCGAAACGTTTACATGAAGGGCAATATAGGATTTCAGAAGAACCTTATATTATACACCCTGTCGAAGTTGCAAAAATTCTTGTAGGCTTAAAAGTTGATTCACACACTCTACAAGCTGCCTTTTTGCATGACATTCTGGAAGATACCGACACTCAACCTGAAGAAATTGAAAAATTATTCGGGAAAGATGTTCTAACGTTAGTACAAGGAGTAACAAAACTTGGGAAACTTCAATTCAAAACAAAAGAAGAACGCCAAGCAGAAAACTTCCGCCGACTATTTATTGCAATGGCAAGCGATATAAGAATTGTATTTCTAAAACTTGCAGACAGACTGCATAATATGCGTACCCTGAATTTTATGACGGCAAGCAAACAACAAAAAATTGCAAGAGAAACCCTTGATATATTTGCACCTCTTGCAAACCGTTTAGGAATCTATAAAATAAAAGCCGAGCTGGAAGATTTATCACTTCGCTATCTTGAGCCTGATAAATATTTTGAAATTGCACGTCTTGTATCTCAAACAAAGGCAAGCAGAGAAGAAACCGTTCAAATTCTTATCGATAAAATTTCAGCAGACGTAAAAAAAGCAGGGATTAACGCACAAATTACAGGTAGAGCAAAACACTATTACAGTATTTACAGCAAAATGAAACGCTTAAATATTGCATTTCATGACCTATATGACATTACTGCTGTAAGGGTAATTGTTGATACAGAAAAAGAATGCTATGAGGTTTTAGGTTTAATCCACTCACAATTTAAACCGATTCCCGGAAGATTTAAAGATTACATAGCAATGCCGAAAGGTAATATGTATCAATCTCTACACACATCTGTAATCGGACCTCGTTCAAAACCTCTGGAAGTTCAAATAAGAACTTGGGAAATGCATGAAGTTGCCGAATACGGTATTGCAGCGCACTGGAGATATAAAGAAAAGGGTTCACAAAAAGCTAATAACCCGACAGATATGCAGTTTTCTTGGATGAGAAAACTTGTTGAATACGATAAAGATATGTCATCGGCTGAAGATTATGTTAACTCCGTAAAATTAGATTTATTCTCGGATCAAGTATTTGCCTTCACACCAAACGGTGATGTATTTGATTTACCTGTTAATGCTACCCCTGTTGATTTTGCTTACAGAATTCACTCAGAAGTAGGTAATAAAACTGTCGGTGCACTTATTAACGGTAGAATTGCTCAACTTGATACCAAACTTCATAACGGAGATATTGTAGAAATTTTAACTTCTAAAACACCTGCACCACGTCTTGATTGGTTAAATTTTGTTGTAACCAAACAAGCCTCTTCAAAAATTAAACAATGGTTTAAGAAAAATAACAGAGAAGAACATATTGAAGTCGGGAAAACGAACCTTGAACATGAACTTACCAAATCCGTATTTGATGATTACATGAAATCAGGCGAATTTGATAAAGTTGCAAAACAAATGAATTATCTCTCTGCAGAAGATTTATTTGCGGCTCTCGGTTATGGCGAAACAACTCTAAACAAAATTGTTAACAAACTCAAAAAACCTGAAGCACCAAAACAACCGTCAGGAAACTTCCATGGTTCAACAAAGAAAAAATCCGAAAAAGATATTATCGGGCTTGAAGGCTTAATGTATTCTATTGCAAGATGCTGCTCACCAATTCCCGGAGAACCGATTGTCGGAGTTGTAACAAGAGCAAAAGGTGTAACCGTTCACAGACTGGATTGTCCTATGCTTGAGCATATAGAACCTGAAAGATTGATGGATATAAGATGGTCAGGCGATAATGTCAACAAGACTTATAATACAACAATCAGAGTTGAAACAGCCGAAAAACAAGGTTTGCTAAAAGATATTATTGCTGCAGTTTCAGATAACGGAACAAACATCAATTACGCAAACGTTAAAGCCAAAAGCGGCAAAGTCGGAATTATTGAGCTTGGCATAGAACTTGATAATATTGAAACTCTAAAAAAAGTTATTTTGAGTATTCAGGCAATCCCAGATGTATATAGTGTAAAACGTATTCAAACATCTTATACAACCCCAAACCTGCCAAGAAGAAACAACGGCAAACCAAGACACAACAAAAATCCGAAGAAAAAAAGCTCTTAATTAAGAGCTATACAAAAATTAATCAATTTGCTATATCATAAAATATTGCTAAAATTATATTATGATTAAGATTTTGCTGGTGTCTGAAAATAACAAATATTTTGAAAAATTCAATAAAATATTTAACAAAAATATTTATGAATTTTCTGCATTAAGCGATGAAGCTTTGATTTATGACCTAATAAAAGCTGACAAACCTGATGTTATAATCATTGACACCCTAATTTCTGATTTAAAAAACTTTAATAAAAAAGTTAAATCAATATGCGAAAATACAATTATCATATTTCAACTTAATTCAGGGAAAATTGATAAAGAGCTTATCAAATACGCAAACGTCTTTTTCACAGAAGATATGGGAGAAGATTTTATTCTTTCTACAATTAATATTAACCTCAGAATGAAAAATTCTCTTGATATGCTCTCCAACTCAAATAAAGATCTCGCTGACAGCTTATATCGGCTTAATGCCCTATATAGCACAAGTTCACAATTTGCAGGGACATTAGATAAGGCAAAACTTATTCAATATATGATTGAGGGAATAGATAAAGCATTGAGTTTTTCGCTTACCTGTACTTTGTCATTATGTACTGAAGATGCACCTGTACTCATTCTCAATTCCCTTTATGAATTATCTGATGAATTGATAGAAGCTTTGAAAGTCCGAACAATTTTAAACTACAACTCCGTATTTGAAGGAAAAGAAATACCTGTAAAAATTGACGGACAAAATTTAAAAATAATTAAACACATAAAATATCCTGCAAGCAGATTTACATTTAAGCTTTTTCAATTTGATAATATGTTTGCGCCAATAAGTTTGAGTGACAACTTTTTTGGCTGTATAGAAATATTTAAAGAAACATCATTTACACCGGAAGATGCAACCTGTTTTCAAACAATTGTTCAACAGGTTTCACTACCTCTTAAAAGCGCAACTCTTTATCAGGAATTGATTGAAACCAATCACAAATTAGAAAAACTTGAAAGATTAAAATCTGAATTTATATCGATAGTATCACACGAATTGAGAACTCCTCTCACATCAATAAAAAATTCACTAGATATCTTAATGAGCGGACGTTGCGGAGAAATCACACCGACAAATTCCTGTCTATGGCAATGAGAAATGTTCAAAGACTTTCAGGAATTATTAACGACCTGTTAGATTTATCAAAAATTGAAGCCGGAAAAATGGATTTCAACTTTGCACCTGTTAATATCAACACAGTAATAGATTATGTAAAATCAGCGCTTTCAGAAGTTGCAAAATCCAAAGGACTTACAATTATAACAGACACTCCAGATAATCTTCCTGAAATAACCGCTGATTCTCAAAGACTAGAACAAGTGCTGACAAACTTGGTTTCTAACGCAATAAAATTCACCCCCGAAAACAAAACTATTAAAATATCTTCTTCAATTGTAAATTCAAAAGATTTAAAAATTAATGAATACTTCAAAGATTCAATAAATTTAGCAGAAGGGAATTATATAGAAGTTTGCGTTGAAGATGAAGGTATCGGAATTGCTCAAAAAGATTTGCTTCACGCATTTGACAAATTTGCGCAAATCGAAAATTCGCTATCACGAAAAGCCGGT
>USJT01000059.1 GCA_900555175.1 uncultured bacterium | reverse complement strand
CGGTTATTCTGATTTTTTGTTTACGATAAATCCTGAAGTACACAAGTTTATCGGACGTGTTTTTTATAATAATGATTATCCTGAACAGTGTATGTTTTTTTTAGATAAAGCAAAAAATTATTTTTATCACGATCCCGAATTACATTATTTATTGGCATATATTTATTATAAGAACGGTGATTATAAAAGAGCTGAAAAAGCATTAAATGAATGTGTTTACATCTTACCCGGTTATTTTCCTGCTGTAAATTTAATGGAAAAATTAAAATTTAAAATAAAATAATTTGTTATTATATATCGTTCGTGCTACACTTATTTTTGCCGGAATATATACGTATAGGAGAAAAAGCTATGATTATAATAATGGAGCGTAACGCTACCAAAGTTCAAATTCAAAGAGTTATAGATTTTTTAAAAGACAACGGCTTCGATATAAGATTTAACCAAGGACAAATTCATAGTGTAATAGATGCAATCGGGGATAAAACAACAGTTACCCCAGGACGTGTTTCAGCATTTGAAGGCGTAAAAGAGGTTAATGTAATTCGTGAACCTTTCAGATTAGCTTCAAGAGATAGAAAGCCTGAAGATACTGTTATTGAATTTGCAAATGGAGTTAAGATTGGTGGAAATAACAAACCTGTTTTTATGGTTGGTCCATGCTCTGTTGAAGAAGACTATGACGGACTTATAAAGGTTGCTCTTGCCGCTAAAGAAATGGGTTGTCAATTTTTACGAGGCGGTGCATTTAAGCCAAGAACTTCTCCTTATGATTTTCAAGGTTATGGAGAAAAAGCGTTAAAATATTTGAAAAGAGCAAGTGAAGAAACAGGTTTGTTAACAGTTTCTGAAGTTATGGATGCCGCTGATTTGGATATGATGTGTGAATACGTTGATGTATTGCAAATCGGGGCAAGAAATGTTCAGAACTTCAAATTGCTTCATGCCGTTGGTAGATGTCAAAAGCCTGTAATTTTGAAACGCGGCTTGGCAAGTACAATTAGAGAATTTTTGCTTGCTGCAGAACATATTTTGTATAACGGAAATCCGAATGTAATTCTTTGTGAAAGAGGTATAAGAAGTTTTGATAGTGCTTTTACCCGTAACGTTATGGATATTGCATCAATTCCTGTTATTAAAAAATATTCACATCTTCCAATAATCGTTGATCCTAGCCATGGAACAGGTCAGAGATATTTAATTGAACCTATGGCAAAGGCAGGTCTGGTAGTTGGTGCAGACGGGGTTATGATGGAAGTTCACCATGATCCTGAAAATGCATTGTCTGACGGTAAACAAAGCTTGCCTATCCCAATGTTCAAAGAGGTTATGGGAAGGATTAATCGATTTGCCGAAAGTTTACATTATGAGAAAAATTGTTTATCAGCTGATGTAAATTAAACTTAAATAAAATAATAAAAAAGGAGATTTTTGAAAATCTCCTTTTTTTTTTATTATCCAAAATAATTTTTTAAACCGACTGCAAGTTTTTTGTTTTTACAAAGTTTTTTGAGTTTTGCAATCGCTCTGTTTTCAATTTGTCTGATACGTTCTCTTGAAACTCCGTATTGTGAACCGATTTCATCAAGAGTTTTTTTATTTCCGTTGCTGTCAAGCCCGTAGCGTAAGATTAATACATCTCGTTCTTTTGGGCTTAGTTGGTTGAGCATTTTTCTAATATCTTCAAAAAGATTTTCTTGAGAAACTCTGCTGTCAGGAGTTATTGAGGTTTCATCAACTATAAAATCCGCAATTTTTGATGAATCTTCAGATGAATTTGCAGGGGTTTCCATACTAATAGTTGATTGAGCTGATTTTATAATTTGGGTTAATTTTGTAACAGGAACTCCAAGTCTGTATGCAATTTCTTGTTTTGTCGGGGTGTGCCCGAGTTCTGTTGTCAAATCAATTGTTGCACGGCGAATTTTGCCTAAAGATTCAATCATGTGTATCGGAAGTCTTATAATTCTTGCTTTATCGGCAATTGCACGGCTTATTGACTGTTGAATCCACCAAGTTGCGTATGTGGAGAATTTATGACCTTTTGTATAGTCAAATCTTCCTGCAGCTTTCATCAAGCCCATGTTTCCTTCCTGGATTAAATCAAGAAATGAAAGACCTCTGCCGATATATTTTTTTGCGATGCTGACAACAAGTCTTAAATTCGCATTAACTAATAAATTCTTTGAAAAATCATCATGATCTTCGTATATTTTTTTTGCTAAATCATGCTCTTGTTCTGCGGATAATAGAGGAATTTTTCCGATTTGTTGGAGATAAATTCTGACACTGTCATCAGAGTTTACTGTTGACAGACTTTCTTGAACTTTGGGATCTTCAACTGATTCTAAAACGTCATCATCATCTTCCGGCATTTCCAATTCATGAAAATTGACATCTTCGTCTGAAATATCCTCAGATAATATACCGTATTTCTCAAGTTCTTTTTTCATTTCTCTCTCCTGTGATGCAAATATTGTTTTTAATAAGTTTATTATAGTTAATTTTTTAATTTTTGTCTAACTGTTTCAAAAATTATTGCACTTAGAGCATTGGAAACATTTAAAGAATTAAATTCCTTTAACATAGTGATTTTTACAATGAAATCTGATGCTTTCAAAAGAGATTTTGAAACTCCTGCATGTTCAGCTCCCATAATGAGTGCAAAATTCATGTCATTATATTTTATATCATAATAATTATCTTTTGCACTAGCGTCAGTTGCAACTACCCACCAGTCGGAATTTTTTAATTTTTGTACAGCATTTACAAGGCTGTTAACTTTAATAATAGGAATATGATTAATTGCTCCTGCACTTGTTTTTTCAACAGTTGCGTTAACTTGAACATTGCGTCTTGATGGGATAATAATTCCTGAAACCCCTGCGCAAACACATGTTCTTATAATCGCTCCTAAATTATGCGAATCTTCAACTCCGTCTAAAATTACTACGGAGTCGTTTTCATGTTTTTCTTCCAAAAATTCATCCAAATCTTTATATCTGATAGGTGATATTTGGGCGATAATTCCTTGATGATTGTATTGTGCATAAGGTAAAAATTTCTCTTTTGCTACAAATTGGAATACAATTCCACGTTCTTTGGCAAGTTCTTTTATTTTGTTGAGTTTGGAATCTGAGTGGATATTTTTTGAAATTAAAATCTTATTGATTTCTCGTTCTCCACTAATTAGAGCTTCTGTTATAGCATTTTTGCCAAAAATTATATCATCCATTTTTCACCTTTTTTATTTTGATACTTCAAGCATTCTTTCTATACATTTTAGAGCTTTTTCAGAAATTTCTTTATCTACCTCGATTTCAGGAGCTTCATTTAATAAAGCATTATATATATCATCTATTGTATTCAATTTCATGCTCTGACAAATTGAAGGTTTGTTGTCGATATCGTAGAATTTTTTGTCGGGATAATCTCTTTTTAACCTGTCAAGAACACCTTTTTCTGTTGCAATAATAAATTCTTTTTTATCGCTGTTTTTAACATAATTCATAATTCCTGATGTGCTTCCGACATAATCCGCTTTAGATGAAAATTCTTCAGGACATTCAGGGTGTGCAAGAACAAGAGCAT
The DNA here is from genome assembly GCA_900555175.1 of uncultured bacterium. GTDB lineage: Bacteria > Cyanobacteriota > Vampirovibrionia > Gastranaerophilales > Gastranaerophilaceae > Stercorousia. The sequence goes on along the minus strand of USJT01000059.1, from coordinate 3,053 downwards.
TCGGGTATTGTTTTTTAGTTTCTGCCATGCTTGCTGTTTTCATTTTGTTATGTATCGGACAATATCCGTCATAGGTTATTACTTCCACATTTCCTAATTCTTTTTCAACCCATCTGCCGAGATTTTTATCGGGTAAAAATAATACTTTTGGAGCGTTTAAGCTTTTTACAATTTGTACGGCATTTGAACTTGTGCAACAAATATCGCATTCTGATTTAACTTCTGCTGTTGAATTTATATAGCATACTGTCGGAATATTCGGGTATTTGCTTTTAAATTCTCTTAATTGTTGTAAGTTTACCATATCAGCCATTGCGCAGCCTGCTTTAAGATTTGGCAGAATAACTTTTTTATTCGGATTAAGAATTTTGGCAGTTTGAGCCATAAAATATACTCCTGCAAAAATTATTATATCTGCATCAGTTTTAGCAGCCATTTGACTTAAGTATAGAGAATCGCCAATATAATCTGCGACTTCATCTATCTCAACATTTTGGTAGCAATGTGCAAGTATTACAGCTTTTTTCGCTTGTTTTAGTTTATTAATTTCTTTAATAAGCTCTTTCATCAGGGTAGTGTCTCCTACATTTAGTGTAAATTTATGTTAAATTTGCGAACTTTATAAAATATATTGTATAATAAAAATGTAAGTGAGTAAATAAGTATAAGAAAAAGATATAATTATGGATTTAAACAGCATTTTATCACAGTTGGGAGTAGGGCGTAAAGAAGCAGTATATCTTTCCGTTACTCCTGGCGTTGGCTTAGAACTGATTCAACTTGATGTACAAGGCCGTACTGTTAAAAATTATTCGTATCGCCCGCTTGAATATAATGAATCTTTAAGAGAAATTTCAGACATTGACGCATTTAAATTTGCGGTTTCAGAGATGTTTGAGGAATTAAAAATAAGTTTGAAATCTAATGTCGTATTGAATTTGCCGTTGGTTCTATTTGGCAGTAAAGAATTACCTTTGCTTTTAGGTGATGATGCAATACAAGAGGCTTTAACTTCTGAAGTTGAACAAGCTTATATATTTAAAAGATTTGAACCTGTTGTAAGTTGGTGCGATTCAAATAATGTTCAATCAGGGGATTCAAGAAAACTTTTTTATTCTGCTGTTCAAAAAAAGGTTATTGAAGATATAAAAGGTGCTCTTAATGAGTTAGGTATTACATTAGTAGGAGTTGAAGTTTCTCTTACATCTGTATTGAAGGCTCTTGCTTTTGCAGGCTTGGCTCAAGAACAGATGAAGGATAATGTTTCTTGGAACTTGATGCTTGTAACTCCAAGCGGATATTCTATTTGCTCAATGATTGGCAAAACGATTGTTGATTATTATGATGAACCTTTGGCTATTAAATCTTTTGAAGGTGATGAAATTTATAATGCGATAAATGCTTCTGCTCAAATTACTCTAATGAGTTATCCCGCAAGCCATTTATACATAATCTCTGAAACCGATATGGTTAGTGCAGAATTGTTATCAAAAAGATTGCAGACTGAAAGTGTTGTAACTTATCTTGAAAATAACAGCTTTAAAAAACAAGACTTTATTCCTGTAAGTTTGGAAGTTTTAGAAGAAACTGCACATAAAATTTCATTAGAAGCAATTGGTGTTGCAACGGGCAATGTTACTGCTTTACCTGTAAAATTTAATTTTATGGTAACAAGTGCAGGTTCTGAAGGCTTGCAGGATGACCCGAATGAGCCTGTTCATGTAGTTTTAGGGTCTAAAGAATTTGATATTTCTCCTAATGCTGCAAGAAATTTGGCTGTTGTAATAGCTATAATTTTATTATTGCCTTTTGGCGGTGCATTTGTCGGAATCCCGATGATTGCCCAACAAAAACAAGCGCAGCTTGATGATATAAATTCAAGATTGGATCAGACCAATGCTGAAATTAAACGAATCCAAGATGAGCAAAATAAATCAAATGATTTTGATGTAAATAAAGAAATTGAGACTGTTATGTCAAATAATCGCTCAAAATTAATTGGTTATACTGCTTTGGGTGAATCCGTTCCTAAAAACTTGTGGTTAACTTATTTTGCTGCAAAAGATGATGGGAAATTTGATATTAAAGGTGAATCAAAAAATGTTGAAGATGTTTATATATTCTTCAAAAACATGAAGGATTCATTAATTAGCACTCAATTAAGACTTCAAAAACTTCAAATGAAATCTAATTCTGTTGACGATGCTGTTACTATAGATGTAAACAGCCCTAGTGATTATGAATTTGAAATAACAAATATGTCAGATACAGAATTGAATAATTTGGCAAAAGCTCTTGCTGACAAAGCAAAAGAAGCAAGTGGAAATAATACTGACAAAAAAGAGGAAAAGAAGTAAAATATCTGATTTAAACAGCTAAACTACTGGGAGAATAATTGTGGAAAAATACAATGTATATATAAAAAAATTTCAACTTGCTATTGTAATTTTGGTATTGGCAATTGCAGCTGTAATTGGGATGATAGTAAAGACTGTTCCTGAAGTGCAAAGAATTATGCAGATTCAAAATGATCAAAAAACTCAATCTTCAGCTTTAGCAGATGCAGAAAGAAAATTAGCGGATTTAAAAGCTGAGGCTTTGAAGCAAGAAGCAGAAGATGCTGATATTGCGAAATTATTCTTTAAACCTATTACGGAAGGTTTAGACGCTGAGGCTGCTATTTCAGATGAATTTACGGAAATCTTACAGATAATTCGTGATAACAGAATAAAAGTACGTTCAGTAGATTACGAATATGATCCAAAAGATGATAATTTTGTAAAATTTATTCCGTTTAAATATCATGTTTGCCGTATTTCAGCAGAAATGATTGCTAATTATTCTAGTTTAGCAAACTTTTTACGAGAAGTATATAAGCATGAGCACTTCCTTGATATAGAAAAAATTGAAATATCTCCATATAATAAAAATAAAAGAATTTTACTTGTAAATGTAGTTATAAAACTTTATGCACAAAAAGATGAGGCAACTGCTCAAAGAGAACGTGAAGCTGCTGAAGCTGCTGCAAAAGCTGCTGCAGCTGCTACTCAAAG
>USJT01000058.1 GCA_900555175.1 uncultured bacterium | reverse complement strand
CGGTTGGATGAACATGAGTTTTTGCTTTGTTTGAAGCATTTTCGTATACTTCATCAGCAGAATCTCCTAAATCTCTTTCTGCGGCGCGTCTGTAAAATCTTTCTTTTTGTACGTTATGTGATACATCTACGTATATTTTGAAATCAAATGCATCAACAACTTTGTCTGTCAGTGTAAACAATCCTTCTGAAATAATTATTTTAGAAGGTAATGCAAGTTTTACGTTGTCACGTCTTATTGCAGTCCCTGACATATCATATTCAGGCAGGTAAACTTCTTTGCCGAAAAGTAATGATTTGATATGGTTTTTCATTAATTCAAGTTCAAGTGCTTCAGGTACGTCTAAATCGTAGTGTTTTGCAAATTCTGCAAAGCTTCCGGCTTTTTTAACCATATCAGAGCGATCATAATAGTAATCGTCTGTATTTATTCTGGTAATAGCATTTTCAACACAATATTCGTCAGCAAAATTTTGAATTGTATTAATGATGTCAAATGCAATTGTTGATTTCCCGCTTGCGGTTTCTCCTGCAATTCCGATTGAACAAGAGCGTGTAATATTATTTGATAAAAATAAAGCCATTTTCTGTATAACAGAAGGCTTTACTTTACGAAATATTGAATTAGAATTCTTAAGTTCATCAGAAAAAATTTGATTTAACTTTTTCTCGATGTAAAGAAAACGATTTTTATCGGAATTGAGAAAACTTTTAGGGTTGTTATTATTTAAATCTGTATATTTTTTTATTAATGTATTTTGCAATGTTAAATCCTTTTTCTATTATACATTGAAAAATATGAACAAAATTTTTTTTGCTTTGTTTTCCTATATGTTACCAAAAATAAATATAAAAAATACAAAGTGTGTATAAATGTTAATTTTATATTTTTTTGAATACGTTTTTCATAATATTTACAAATCCGTTTTCTCCTAAATAGCGTTCTATAAAGGAAATCCTTTTATCATGGTCGCCAATTAAGAACAGACTGTTGGATTTTAATTTATCAGATACACGTTTTACAAAATCTTCAATTTTGTGTTCATCAAAATATCCGAGGATGTTTCTGCACATTAAAACTGTGTTAGAGTTATCTTCCATTTTTGCAAGAACTTTGTACATATCTTTATTCTCAAACACAACTTTGTCTGTTAAAATATCAGAAACTTTTAAGGTTTTTACTTTTGCATCATGAATATCGTCTTTAATATCAAGTTTTTTGCCTGATTCCGTAAAATATTTATCGTAATTTTCGGTATTCATTTGCAAAGTCATTCTATCAAACATTATTGTGTTTAACATTTTGCTTTTTGCGGCTTTAATAACTTCAGGATCGATATCATAAGCTCTAATCGGGAAAAATTTTCCATCATCAGGAGATGGATTGTTTTCAATAAGAGATATTATTTTGGTGTAAGCTTCTGATCCGTCAGATGATGCGAATTGTACTATGTTAACTTTGTCCTTGTCTTTAAAATGTTTTTTTTCGTATTTGGCAAGTCTTGCCCATTCAATATCATCTCGGAACATCCAAGTATTAGTTCCAATTTCATCTCCATCAGAGTTAATGTAGTGTCTTTGTGTTGTGCCGAAGCTTAATGATTTTTGTGGCTTTTTGTTGTAAAAAGCATTGTTATTATGTAAAAAAGATGTAATTTGCATACTGAGTAAATACTTGTGAAAAAAAATTTTTGCCTAATTGTTAATAAATATTTAGTGGTTGTTTAAATGTTTCCGCAACAATTTTATTTTAACTTTAAACTGTCACCCTGAACTTGATTTAGGGGCTCAATGGTCAAACGGATTCTGAAACGAGTTCAGAATGACTCGCTTTTTTATATGAGTTTAGAGTTAATCATAAATAGATTCTGAAACAAGTTCAGAATGACTTGTTTTCTGTAAGAATCTAAAATTGCATGGATAATGATGAAAATATAATTTTATTTATTAAGTTGAGATTTTTGGATATTTAGCCTGTTTATTTTTATTTCTCTAATTGCTTCTCGCATATTATCAATTATCCATTCTAAATGATTAATTTGGTCACAATAATATACTGATTGAGAAGTAATTCTTTTAAAACCTTGATCTATGCTTGCTAATTTGCTAATTTCCAATTCATATTCAGCAATTTTCTTTTCCATATTTGCAATTTGAGCTTTTTCACTATCAGTTAGTTTTAGAATAGGCCCTTTATATTTTGATAGTGGCTTTAAATTTCTTCCTAACATACTAACTTGGGGGTAAGAACATCTTGATAGCATATAATTCCTTTCTACACTGTTTGTATAAGAATAAAAACAAAAGGGGAAAAATTATTGCTAGCAAATTGTAAAATGTTACATACTTATTTTGTATTATTTAAGATTCTGAAACAAGTTCAGAATGACATTTTTATGTTTTTAAGATAAATCCAGAATGACATGTTATAAGCTGACTTTAAAAATTCCCAATAAAAAATGCCGAAGGCCGGACTCGAACCGGCACGTGGTTGCCCACACAAGATTTTGAGTCTAGCACGTCTACCAATTTCATCACTTCGGCATAAATTAAATTGTCATATATTTATTCTAACAGAAACATTTCAAATTTCAAATAGAATTTTTAAAATTTTTATTAATGAATATTTGAGGGGCTAATTGTTTAATTTAATAATAACTAAAATTCGTTAAACTATTATGGGGTGAGGGTTATGAGATATAAAATAATTATTTGTTTATTTGCTCTTTTATTGAATATTCAATCTGTTTATTCCGCTGTTATGGAAGGCGGTGTTTCTAAAACAGGCATGGGTGATTCCAGCAGAATTGTCGATAATGCTACAAATTTGCCTGTTGCTGGTGCAAAGGTTACTTTGCCAAAACAAAATTATTCTACCATATCAGATAGCAATGGTGCCTTTCAACTTAAAGGAGATATCAAAGGGACAACTATCATGTCTGTTGAAAAAGAAGGATATCGTCCGTTTTCTTTAACTATCAATGAACGTATTGCGGCAAAACCTATTATTGTTGGTATTGAAAAAAGTAATGTCCAAGATGTTATAATTTCTTCTGAAATGTTTCACTTGGGAGATGACAATTTTTCTGATAATTCCGCAAATTCAGGTGAATTTAAAGGAAAGTCAATTGGACCTTTTTTTACTAAATCCTTTAAAATTGCCGCAAATGCTTTAACTAAGAAAAATTATCTTGTAATAGGTTCAATAATTGGTATTGATACACTTATGGCAAGAAATTTGAGGCAGAATTCTATTGTAAATTCTTTTTCAAGTCCGCCGGAAGTATTTTTTAACGGCTCAAAAATTGCTGAAATTCAGTTAAACGGTGACGGACAAAGAATTCAAATACCTAATCATCTTTTACGTCCGGGACAAATTAATGAAGTTACAATAAAAACAGGCAGAAACTTGAAACAGACTGCATATATTGATTATGATGATATTGAATTTATGAATATTTCTATCCAGTCATAAAAAACGACTTTCGGGTATAAAAGTCGTAAATTAAGGAAACAAAATATATTTAAATTTTTATTTATGTCTTTAATAAAGTTGTATTGTATATAAAGTTTTTTATTATTAACCGAATGTTTTGAATGTTGATTCTGTGTTCTTTTCGATAACTTTTTGAACAGCATCCATTTCTGTTTGAATTGCGTCTTGTTCTGTATCCAATTGTTTTAAACGTAATTCAAGGTTTTTATCTTCTGCTTGGATAATTTCAATTTTTGCATTGATATTTTGAATAGATTGATCGTATTCGTATTTATCGTATTCATATTGGTTCATTGCATCATCATAGGCAGCTTGATCTGTTACGGTGTTTGTTGTTACAGCATAAGTAACTTCATCAGCTTGACCCGGATTTAGGGTAATATTTATAACTCTACCTGTTGAATCTTGTTCTAATCTTGCTGTAACCCCTTTAATTTCTTCTGTCTCTTGTGCTGAACCTACTGTATATGTCGGAATTGAACTTTGTGATGAACCTGTGTCGCTATATATTGCACTATCTAGTGTTTCTTGTTTTACAAAATATGGAGACCAAGTTTTTGTTGTTGTGTTTTGTACATATCTTACAAGCCAATTTCCATCGCCATATTTATCGTTTAATTCTTCTATGTAAGTATTTTCTTCTTTTAATAAATGTTTTAATTGATCATCTGAAAGAGTATTAAGATATTGATCGTTACCTCTTAAAGTTTTTAATTCCTCTTCGCTCATTTGATCAATAGCATTAGGATCTCTTTGAGTCATTTCTCTTAGTTGAATTGCTCCCACAAAGTAATTGTATTGTGGGGTTTGTTCTGTGCCGACATTTTGTCTTGTATAAATTGTCGGTGCTGTTTTAATTACTGCGAAATCGTTTGTCCAAGTTGCTGTATAGCTTATTAAATATGTACCGTCAACTTGTGCAATCATTGATGAAATAGAGTTATTTAGAGAACCGTCTTTGAATGTATAAACTGTTTTTGTATAATCTGCGGTTGAAGGAGGAACAGGAACAGTCATTCCCAAAAGTTGGTTATAGTAGTTAGCAGATTGGTTTGACAAAGTTGTTCTTTGTTGGTTAATCTGCTGACCTTCATATTCGGTATTTGATTTTCTTGCAGTAAGACCTAGAAATCTTGCCTGCGAAGCAGCCATACCCATGACTTGTTTCCTTTCACTTTTGTTTCCTTACTATGTAAGACGGTATAACAAAATGAATTCTTTAATAATTGTAACAAAAAACTTAACATTTTGTAACAAAAATCATCCGAATAAAGGATAGATATCCTTAAAAATCATTATAATGAATTAGTGTAAAATGCTTTTTAACTCATCTATTACAAAATTTAGAGCACCTTGTTGAGAATTAAATACTGTTTTACAATCTTCGCAGCTTTGAATATAAAATTCTTTATCTGAAAGTAATTTGTACATATAATCAGTTAATTCTTTTGGAGTTTTAACTACTTTTCCTGCTCTAGAGCGTGATAATATCCAGTAAATATCTCTAAAGTTGTGGATTGAAGGCCCAGAAATTGCAGGTTTGTTGTAAACAACAGCTTCTAAAGGGTTATGTCCGCCTGTTTTGTTGAAGCTTCCTCCAATGAATGCAAAATCACAGATTTGATACATTCTGCTAAGTTCACCCAGTGTATCTAAAATAATAATATCATTATTTGTGAATGTATCATTTTTTGAACGAAATCCGTAATTCAAACCTGTTTTATTAACTAAATCTGAAATATTGCTTACTCTTGTCAAATGTCTTGGTGCAAGTAGCAGTTTAATATCAGGAAATTCTTTTTTTAGTTTAACAAAGGCATCAAGAATTATTTCATCTTCTCCCTTGTGGGTGCTTCCTGCAATAATAATTCTGTTTGAACCTTTTCCGATTTCAATATTAGAATCCATTCTTTTTACGTCGAATTTAAGGTTTTTCATTACGCGAGTTTTTTCTTTTGGAGCTCCAATTTTTATGAATTTTTCGCGATCTTCTTCACTTTGGGTAAGAATTCCTGTGTAATTTTTAAATAATTCTGTAAAAAAGCCCTTTAAAAATTTGTATGATTTGAAAGTCGAATCAGAAATTCTGCCATTAATAACGAAAAGTGGAATATTTCTCATCTTGCAATAAGCTGCAAATGTTGGCCAGAGTTCTGTTTCTGCAATTAAAACAACAGATGGGTTAATTTTATTTAGAAAAATTTCAACACAAATTGTTATATCAAACGGAAAATATGTTATAAAATCTGCAATTCCTTCGTATTTTTTGTGTGCAATTTCTTGTCCTGTTTTAGTACCTGTTGTGACTACAATTTTATAGTCGGGGAAAGTTTCTTTAGTCTTTTTAATTAAGTTTTCAAGAGCAATGACTTCTCCAACGGATACTCCGTGGTACATTATAACTTTATCTCCTAAATTAGGAGCTTCAAATTTGCCTAATTTTTCTTTCCAACCCGGTAAAAATTTCCCTTTTACGGCTCTTACTGCTGCATAAACAGGTAATATAAGAAGGAATATTATTGTTGATAAAATTCTATATATAAACATAGCTGAATTGTATAACAAAAATATCTGAAAATCTATATTGACAAGCAATTTGAAAAATCATAAAATATTAGGTGTATGGCAATAGTTTATTTAAGTTTAGGTTCCAATAGCGGTGATCGTATAGGGTTTGTTCAGCAGGCAACAAGTCTTCTTGCAGCTGCCGAGGGTATTACAATAGTCAGAACTTCTGCTTTTTATGAAACCGAACCTTGGGGAATGGAATCTGAAAATTGGTTTGTCAATGCTGTTGTCGAGATAAAAACTTCTTTATCTCCAAGAAATCTTTTGAACGAATGTCAGAGAATTGAAAAACAGTTAGGAAGAGTTCATGATGCCTCTCATAAGGGGTATGAAGATAGAACTATTGATATTGATATTTTGTTTTATAACAAAGATATTATTAATGAAGATGATTTGGTAATCCCTCATAAATATCTTCATTTAAGAGCGTTTACTCTTGTTCCTTTATTAGAATTAATTCCTAATTTTGAACATCCTGTCTTGCATAGAACTATATCAGAGCTTCATAATGATTTAGAAAATCCGGAAATGGTATTGATTGCTTCGCCCAATAATCCGACAGGGAATTCCCTGACTTCTGAAGAACT
>USJT01000057.1 GCA_900555175.1 uncultured bacterium | reverse complement strand
AAACATAAGGACTGTGGTCGATGAAGATATAGAAATTCAAATTTTAAAGCAGATTAATTCCATAAATAACAACCGCTTTGAAATTCTAACATCAGAACTTGTTACAGAATTTTCAGGAGATATAAACGGAGTAAAAAGTGTAAGAACAGGAACAGGTAAAGAATTTAACACTGATTTTGTAATTTTATGCACAGGGGTAAAACCTAATGTTGAAATTGCAAAAGATGCAGGAATTGAACTTGGAGTAACAGGTGCAATCAAAGTCAATGAGCGCATGGAAACAAATATTAAAGACATATATGCCTGCGGAGATTGTGTTGAAGAAAATCATATAGTAAGCGGAACAAAAATATGGATGCCGCTAGGCTCTAGCGCAAACAAAGAAGGACGAACTGCAGCAATAAATGTTTGCGGAGGAGATGACAAATTTATAGGCGTTCTAGGATCAGCAGTAACAAGATGCCTTAGTCTTACAATGTCAATGACAGGCTTAACCGAGAAAAAGGCCACATCGCTTGGCTTCAATCCAGTATCCGTAACTGTTACAAAAAATGATAAAGTTGGCTATATGCCAAATGTCAATAATATTACACTAAAATTAACAGCAGACTATGAAACAGGCAAGCTATTAGGTGGTCAGGCAATCGGTGCAGGAGATGCTGATAAAAGGATTAATTCACTTGCAGCGGCACTTCTTGCAGGAATGTGCGTTGAAGATTTCTTTAATAACGACTTAACCTACGCACCGCCATATTCACCGACAATTGATCCATTGCTTAATGCAGCTCAAATATTAATGACAAAAATTAAGCCGAAAGAAGTTTAGCAATATATTTGGCAACACCTTCGCCCATAGAAAAGCAGCTTGCTTGAACTCTCAAAGCACCCTGTGACATAAAATCAGCAGAAATACATCTTCCTGCAACAAATAAATTGTCAATATCAGCAGACATAAGGCTTTCTAGCGGAAGTGTATAGTCTTTTACCATCTCAAGTGTTGATGAATCTTTTTTATCAGAATGAACATCAACAGGATAATTTGAGACTACAACAGGATTTTCAAAAGTTTTACCCGTTTTTACATCATCTATTGTATAAACATATTTCCCCTTAATTCTTCTGGAAACCCTTACCCCAAGCATATCTGCAATATTTGATATATAAGAATTCTCAAATCCCGGGAAATAAATCTTACAAAAATTGGCAAGCCTATAAATGTTTTTTCTCGCTAATATCAAGGCTTTTGACATATTTTCAACATCAAGAGTCTTTGTATAATCTATAATCCTTGGGCAGTTAAACGCAATAGTAGAAGGCATTCCGGCAACGGTAAATATCTGGAAATAGTTTCTGTCGTGATCTTTTAGTATACCTTTGCTTACAGCATCCTCAAATAAAGGTGCTAATGCCCACTTTTTATCCTTATCCCAAGTATAAGCTGTCGAAAGGTGTATAAACCCGTCTATATTTTCAACAGTTGTAACGTTTCTATCCTTATCGTAATCCTCAAGCCATTTTGCAAATTTTGGAACATCAATTCCACCCATTAAAAATCTTAAACTTACCGGCTGATTTTCATTTTTTTCTTCTAAAAATTCACAACCGCATAATTTTCCAATTTCACAATTTCCAGTTGCATCAATTATATATTTCGCTTCGATAGATACTGATAATTCTTTATTTTGCTTTTCTATCTTTTCGTTATATACAGATAACATTTCTTTTGATATAACAATACCCTTAATAATCCTATTTTCAATAATTACATCTCTTATATGGGTGTCAAAGAACACATCCACATTGGCTTTTGCCATAAGAGTATCAAGAGCTATTTTTGTAAGCTCAGGATTGAACCAGCCCGGGTTATCTTGATAAGTTGCTTGACCGCCAATAGAGTGTAATTCAGCAATTAAAGCCTTGTAGAAATCAGTATTAATTTGATGTTCACCTGACTTCATCGCAGGAACAACAAGAGCAGAGGTTATTGTACCGCCCAAATGAATATTTTTTTCAATTAATAATACTTTTAAACCTCTAATTCCTGCATTATACGCAGCAGAACATCCTGCAGTTCCACCGCCGACAATTATAACATCATATTTATTCATAATTTTATATTATAAACTTTTGAAAAATATTATGCAAAAAAATTACTAATATTAACATTAAAAATCTTATATACTACGCTTAGATATATACAAATAATAAATTTGTTATTTAACTATATATGATGATTTATTTTTATAAGATTTTATAAATTTTGAGCTTGATATTAGATTTGAATTTTTAACATCAATTTCATGAGCTTTTATAATCGCCTCATTATCTAGCGATAAATTTTCGTCACGATAAAATATACCTGCCTTAGATTTCATAAGCCCTAAATCGTATTCTGAGAGTTCATATTTTATAAGTGATTTATTTTTTACAGCTATTGTCCCTGTGAATTTGTTTGCGGAATCAGAATAAATTTTTCCAACATAAAATCCTGCATTAAGAAAAGCGTTTCTAACAAGAGCAGAATTAGAATAAGTTAATATCATTCCGTCATCTTCTAGATGTGAATAAAGTAGTTTAAAAAAATCAACTGTCCAAAGGCAAGGACATTTTGTCGGAGTAAAAGCATCCAAAAACACATAATTATATAAGTTATTATCATTTTTTATAGCTTGCCTTGCATCAGAGATATTTAAGTTAAAATTAAAATCAAGCAATTTAAGGTCATTCATAGCCTTTTTATAACTGGGAGAAATATACTTATAATATATATTATGTAAGAAGGTATTTAAATTTAATAGAGGGGTATATTTACACTCCTTTAATTTTAAAAAAGCCATTAAATTGATGATATCTTTGTCAAAAAATTGGCTGTATTTTTTCGATTTTAAAACTTCAATTGTTGAATCATCAATTTGGTTTATCAAACTTAATAAAAGGATTATATTAACTTCTTTTTTTAATTTGAATTTTTGGGAAGTTTTTTCTGATAGCATTTTTGAAATTTTTTCCTGTTTAAAAGGTAATTCTAAATTTCTATGTTTAAAATTTTTCGCAGTAACAAAAAACGGAGAAAGTAATGCTAAATTTTTATCGTTATCAATTGCATTTATAAAAACTTTAAATTTTTTATTTTTTTTATCATTTCTTACAGAATTTATAGATTTTTTACTAATAATATTATCGGTATATATCTCATCGTTATTTATATTATTATCTAAACCTATCGTATCGTTATAGATAAAATCTAATAAAAAATTTATAAAACTTTTTGAGTTATAACCAATTCCAAAACAGATATCTAAAATTTTTATTTCAGAATTTTTTTTCAAAAAATCTTTTATGTTTGATGGAAGAATAAATTTTTCATAAGCTTCAGTCAAAGCACCATACGTTGAATGGTAAATATCATCTGCTGAAGGAGAAAATAGCCCTACTGAGCCGTCATTAGTAAAATATGGGTATAATTCGTACATAGAGCTATTATAGTGTACTTCTTAACATTTGGCAAATTATTATCTTTTTGATATAATATGTAAGTAATATGAGAATAGCTCTATAAAGCTTATCTAAGTTGATTAGCAGTGAGGAAACCATGAAAATAAGCGTAAAAGTACCGGCTTCAACCTCTAATCTGGGGCCCGGATTTGATTGTATAGGAATGGCTTTGCCAATACAATCACAATAGAAGAAACAGTTTTGCCGGGAACCGGTATTGAAATAAATGTTTTAAATGACAGTGAAACAGCTGACGATCTGATAATGGATCACATGCCAATGGATGAAAACAGTATTATTTATAAGGCTGTTGAACTATTATACAATTCTATCGGACAAACTCCAAGTGAATTGAAAATAACCGTACAATCTCAAATACCTATTGCAAGAGGTTTGGGAAGCAGTGCATCAGTGATTGTCGGTGGTTTGCTTGCGGCAAATGAACTTTTAGGCCGTCCAGCTGATGAGGTTGCACTTTTATCTATTGCAACAGAAGTTGAAGGACACCCTGATAATGTTACGCCATCTATCGTTGGAGGATTTGTTTTGACATCTCTTGAAGATGACGGAAGTGTTGTATATAGAAAACTTAATTGGCCTGAAGAATGGCAAATCACTGTATGTATTCCAGATTATGAATTGTCAACTGAGATTTCTCGCTCTGTTCTTCCAAAAGAAGTTCCTATGCAAGATGCAATATTTAATGCAAAAAGACTTGGCATGCTTATTCAAGCAATTAATACAAAAGATGCAGAACTTATGAAAATGGCCTTGCAAGACAAATTACACCAGCCATACAGAATGAAGCTTGTTCCTGGGCTTGATAAAATTATGGATAATTTAAAACATGAAGAAAATGTTTTAGGTTGCGTATTGAGTGGTGCTGGTCCTGCAATTGTCGTAATTTCGCAAAAAAATAATCTTGAAAGAATAAAATCAATTATTAATGACACCTGGGAAGAAATGAACGTAAAAGTAAATATAATGACTTTGCCTGTTGAAACTCAGGGTGCTCAGATAATAAATGTTAATGAATAAAATAAAAAGATTAATAATTAAATAAAGCTATAAAAAAGGCTCCCATTTTAGTGGAGCCTCTATTATTTATTAAGCCTGTCCTGTGTAATCCGGAGTTAAACCTTTTACACCTGCTTTTTCTTCTTCTTTCTTTGCATCGTACTCTGCTTGTGCGATCTTGAGTCGTGATTCCAAGTTATCTTTTTCAGTTTGTAAACTGTCTTCCAAATCTTTTAACGGTTGCAACATAGATTCACGCTGCATTTCAAACATATTTTGCCACATACTTTGTGCCATTGAATATTGCATTTGAACTTGTTGTTGAATTGCTGTAAATTTAGAATAATCATCAGATGATAAGTTACTCATAGAACCTAACGGGTTATTAGGATCAACATTAAATCCAAAACCTTGCATAGCTCCCATTGTTGCATAATTCATCTGACTCATCATTGCGGACTTAAGATTTCTTTCTTGGGCCTGAAACATCTTTTCCATGTCTCCAACTTGTCTGGTGACACGACGCAAACGGCTCTGAACGCTTGTCATTTGATATTGCAGATCTCTGACAAGTTTTCCGGCCATCAATTTACCATATGCGCCTGATAGAAAACCCATGATTAATATCCTTTACTTTTTTGTCCTCGTAAATATATAAAGTATTATATATGCATTAAAATTGCCTTTTTTATTCCGTTTGTTAACATTTCTTTACAAAAAGTTTACAAAAATTATATATTCCTTTAATAATTTCTTTATCTTATTGCTATAAAGTATATTAAAATATAGCTCTTTACAATAATTCTAAAGCGATTGCATGTAATCAAATTTCTTGATAAAATCAATTTAAAGGAGGCTTTATGTTAAAAAAAAGGTTCTGGACAACTAAAAATATAATTTTTACAATTTTGGTTGTATGCTTATTGCTTATTTTACCAAAAATTATCGGGATATTAATGCTGTTTTTCGGCGCATACGTTATTGCATGTGCATTAAATCCTTTTGTGCGCAAACTAATGATTAGAATGAACAACAGATCTGTTGCTTCTTCTCTTGTTTTATTCGGTTCAGTAGCATGTATTATTGCACTTTTTATACCAATAATTTTTGTTGCATACAAAGAAATTAAAACGTTTTTACTTTTGCTTCCTGAAAAGATTTCTGAAATTTCAAATTTTTTATTAAGTACGGAAATAAATGGGCATACACTTCCTGAAATATTCCCAAGTGACTCTATTCTCGGGAATTCAACATCATTTGCACAAGGCTTTCTAAACCAATCCTGGAGCCTTACAGTTACCATTTTCCAACTTTTAATGGTATCTGTCGCCTTAACAATGATTGTCTATTACATTCTTGTTGATAAAGCTTATTTAAAACAAAAATTCTTAGAATTTTTCCCGCCAGACTTAAAAGAAAAAGCAGAAGAAATATTATCCAATATTAGCAATAAAGTAGGTGGATATGTAAGAGCTCAAATCCTTTCTATGGCTGCAGTCGGGATTATGATGGCAGTTGTACTTATTATTTTAGGAATAGAATATGCAACTCTGTTAGGACTTATAACAGGTTTGCTTGATATTGTTCCAATCTTAGGTCCGACAATAGCTTTAGGTATAATTATACTCGTTGCTTATCCTGCAAGTATTGTCAAAATAATTCTTATTATCGTTGGTTTTCTTGCAGTTCAACAGATTTCCAATTACGTTGTAAGACCTGTATTATTTGGCAAATTGATGGAATTACACCCTTTAATGATATTTTTAGCCCTGTTTCTTGCAGAAGAATTCCTCGGATTTTGGGGAGTAATTTTATCACCTGCGATTGCAGCAACAATATGTGTATTAATTGATGAATTATATTTAAACCCGATTAATCAAAAAGTTAAGGAGTCAGATGAAGAAAACTGAGCAATATTTATATAATCAACATATTGATAAAAGTAATGATTTTGCGATGTGGATGGCTTTTCCAGGCATTTATTCATTCTCGATGTCTTCATTAGGATATTTATGGATGTTTAAGACTATCGATAGCCAAACAGATGTAAATATTGAAAGAATCTGCTCTGATACAGAAAAAACAAAATATAATGTTTCGGATATAAAATTATTTGGATTTTCTTTTTCATTCGATACAGACTTTTTAACTATATTTTCAATGCTTGAAAAATATAAAATTCCACTAAAATCTAAAGATAGGAGTGATTTCCCGCTAATATTTGCAG
>USJT01000056.1 GCA_900555175.1 uncultured bacterium | reverse complement strand
AGAAGTTTCAGGAATTAAATTTGATGAAAATCTTGTACCGTCTGTGGTTTACGGTTGTCCTGAAATTGCTTGGATAGGAAAACGTGAGCAGGACTTAGAAGAAGGAAGTTATAAAAAATCAAATTTATTAATTTCAGCTCTTGGGAAATCTCATTGTGACAATTGTACTGAAGGATTTATAAAAATACTTTCACAAAACGGCAAAATTGTAGGTGCTCATATTGTTGCAAAAGAGGCTTCTTCTTTAATTCAACAAATAACAATAGCTATGCAAAATAACATAGCTATTGATGATTTGAAAAAAGTTTGTTTTGCCCACCCGACATATTCAGAAGGCATATTTGAATGTTTGTTTAGATAGTGCCTGTCCAGAAAGGAACTTTTCCAAAATTCCAATATGTATTTGTCGGATTTAAGTCTTTATGACGCCATAGTCTTTTACGTTCAACTTTAGTTTCAGTTTTTTGTTGATCATTTTCGTTTTGTTGAACTTGTACTTCTTCCTCAGTTGTTACACGAGAACCCGGTACTTCATAAACTTCTGCATAAGCACATCCTGCAAAGCATAATAAACAAAATAGTGTTATAAATTTTTTCATACAATTTACTCCTGTTGTTCCTTATATACATTATAACGTTTTAAGTCATGAAAATCAATATTTTTGCTATATAATTTAAAATATGCACAAAAGATTACCTGATTATTTAAAACGACCGATTATAGATACGGACAAAACCCGCACTGTACGTAGAATTTTAAAGACTAAATGCTTAAATACAGTATGTGAAAATGCGCGTTGCCCTAATAAAAACGAGTGTTATACAAAAAACACAGCGACATTTTTGATTATGGGCAATAACTGTACAAGAAATTGCAGGTATTGCAATATTACCTGTTCGCGTCCTGAACCTTTGGATTTGAATGAACCTTTTCATGTTGCAGAAGCAGTAAAGGATTTAGGACTTAAATATGCTGTAATTACATCTGTTACAAGAGATGATTTGCCTGATGGCGGGGCAGAACATTTTGCAAATTGTATTTATGAAATCAGAAAAATTTCTCCTGATGTAAAAATTGAAATTTTGACACCTGATTTTAAGGGGAATAAAGATTCCTTAAATACCATTATAAAAGCACATCCAAATGTGTTTAATCATAATATTGAAACTGTTCGAAAGGTCTTTAAAACAGCTCGACCTCAAGGAGATTATGATTGTTCATTGGAAGTTTTGAAATATATTAAAGATAATAGCGATATTATAACTAAATCAGGATTGATGATAGGTTTGGGTGAAACTTTTGAGGATATTGAAGAAACTTTGCATGATTTGAAAAATGTCGGATGTGATATTTTGACAATTGGACAATATATTCAACCCTCAAAAGCTCATTTAGAGGTTTCTAAATACTATACCCCTGATGAGTATGAAAAATTAAAACAGTTAGCCGAAAAAATTGGGATAAAACATTACCAAATTGGGCCTTTGGTAAGAAGTTCTTATCGTGCATCGGAGTTAATATAGTTGTTAAATTTTGTAAAATTAGGTTTCAATATATAACAAAATTATTATTGTTTGAATATTATATGCTTATTAATAAAGATTAAGGAGATAATTTATGCAAGTTAGTAAAATTTTCTTTAGTGGTGTTGATGCAAAAGTTCAAAATAACGAAATAAAAACAGATGTAACAAAGAATTCAAATTCTCATATTGATGAAAAAAAGTCTAATACGGCAAAATATATGGTAGGTGCAACAGCTCTTGCAGCTGCAGTTGCTGTAGGTATTATCGGACACAAAAATAATTGGTGGCGAAAGGCTGCTGATGCAGCAGATGATGTATCTAGAAAAGGATCTGAGACTCTTGAAAATGCAGAAAAAAATACTCCTAATATTTCATCTAAAACTTCAAAGGCTTCTGATTTAGCTAATGATATTAAGTATTTCGATTTCTCTAAAATAGAAGGAGAAACCTACGAAATTCAAGGTTTTAAATATAAAGATTTGAAAAATTCTGAAGGGAAGAAAATAAAAACTTTTGTATCAGATGATGGAAAAAGAATAGTTTCAACTTTAGATTTTAATCCAGAAACTGATAAACCAATAAAGATAATTGCATACCATGACAGTGGTAAAACAGTAGCTCTTATAACAGAATTAGATCCGTTGACAGGAAAGCCTTCTAAAGCTTTTTCATATGACGAAGATGGAAAGACTTTGGATTTTGTAATAGATTATGATCCTACTACAGGGAAACAATTGAAAGTTACATATTATCAAGAAGATGGAAAGACTTTGGTTCAGTGATAGATTATGATTCTACAAGGGAACAATTGAAAATGCATCATAATTCAATTGTGATTGCCCCCTGACGGAAGATTTTTAATTCATCTCCAAATACTCCGCAAACAGTTGATTCAAGACCCTTGCATATATGCCCGTAGTCAGGGATTATCAAATCTGCAAGCCCTTGCATATTTTCTAATGCTTGTTCATAAGTCTTAGCTGACGGTTGATGAGATAGATTTGCGCTTGTTGTTGCTAATACATGACCTGGTGTAATTTCACAAATTTCTTTAAAAACTTCGTTATCAGGAACTCTTATGCCGACTGTTTCCATGTTTGATGTCATAAAATATGGAGTTTTGTCGCTTTTTTCAACGACAAGTGTGAGAGCTCCGGGAAAATATTTTTTTATTAATCGACAACCGATTTTGGGTATTGGTTTTACATATTCAAGCAAATTGTATGTTTCATTTGACATTAAAATTAGCGGTTTTTGAGCTTCGCGTTTTTTTATTTCGTATATTTTTTTTACTGCTTTTTCAGATGTTGGCAGGCAACCTAAACCCCATACGGTATCGGTTACGTATGCGATTACACCATCATTTTCTAATACTTCTTTTATTTGTTCTTTATTTTCTATAATCATAGTTTTTCCCATATATTAAATTATAATGCAAAAATTTGTTTTTGTGTTCAATTTTCGGAGATTCTGAAACGAGTTCAGAATGACAGTTGTTTTTAGATTTTGAACTTTGAGATTCCGAAACAAGTTCGGAATGACGTTTGATTTTTGTTTTTAAATTTTGAGATTCCGAAACGAGTTCGGAATGACATTTGTTTTTTTAATTTTGGATTTTGAGCTTTCGAAGCAAGTTTGGAATGACTATATTTTTCTTTCGTCACCCTGAACTTGTTTCAGGGTCTTTTTCACTATAATAAAATATTACAAAATATCATCATATAAATCGTTAAAATTAGGATTTTGTGTTTTTATAAGATTAATTTTCCATTGTCTATGCCAATTTTTAAGTTGTTTTTCTCTTGTGATTGCACTCAACATATCTTCTCCAACTTCATAGTATACAAGTTTGTTTAAATTATACTTTTTTGAAAATCCTTCAACAACTTTGTTTTTGTGTTCCCAGATTCTCTTTTTGAGATTAGAGGTAACTCCTATATAGAAAACGTTATTATTTTTATTGGTTAGTATGTAAATATATGCGGTTTTGTTAGTCATAAATATTTTGTCTTAGGTTTAATTAATATTTGAGATTCCGAAACAAGTTCGGAATGACTATATTTATCTTTCGTCACCCTGAACTTGTTTCAGGGTCTAAATATCTTTTATTTTTTAATTTTTTGAATTAGTCTTTGAGCTAATTCATTTGCATATTCCATTTTGAATATTAAATTTAGTCCTGTGTAACTTACCAAACATAAAATGCCTACTGATGCAATTTTTATTATTTCAAATAATGTTTTTGGCATGTGGATGAATTTGTCAAATCCGTATGCTAAGCCAAAGCATAAGATAAGTGATACAATTCCTGCAATAAACATTTTTAAAAGGTTTGTAAATAGGCTTTTGTAATCCATTCTGACTTTTTTGTAAATCAAACTGCCAAGTACACAGGCATTAAATAATGTTACAAGTGATGTGGATAATGTAATTCCGCCTATTCCCATGTGCATTTCACTTATAAATATTACGTTTAAAAGATATTTTAAAACGATTGATGAAAACGCTACGATAAAAGGTGTTTTGGAATCGTTAAATGAATAATAAACTCTTGTGATAGAATCTCTGAAAACATACGGCAATATTGAAACAGATAAGAACCATAATGCTTCAGTTACCATAAATGTAGCGTTAGCATCAAAAGCTCCACGCTCAAATATTAATCTAACAGCGTCCATTCCGACAGTCAAAATCCCTATGATAATTGGAATTGCTGCAAAGAATAGAACCCCGACACCTTTATTAAAATATGTCTTAATCCCGTCTAAATCTTTTTCAGCAACAAGTCTTGAAAAAATCGGGAACAACGGAACTAAAAAGGCTGTAACTAAAATTCCGACAGGAAATTGAAATACTCTGTTTGCATAACCGATTGCAGTCCAAGCACCTTCTGAAATTGATGATGTGAAAAACATATCAACGTAAATATGAATTTGTCCGACAGTAGAACTTAATACCGCAGGGAATAAAAGCTCCATAATTTCTTTAAAATTAGGGTTATTTGTAAATTCAAAGTTTGGACGCCATTTAAACCCGAGTTTTCTAACGTTCGGATACTGAATTACAAGCTGTAATATTGCACCGATAGTAGTTGCCCAAGCAAGAGCATATCCCTTGTTGTCATTTGGAACAGCCATAACAACCCCTATTATTGCCGCACTCATTATAATCGGTGACAAGTTCGGTAGCATGAATTGTTTGTAAATAATAAGTATTCCGTAATAAATTCCGACAATTCCGCCGATTATCAAAAGCGGTGTCATAATTTTTAAATGTTCTGCCGCTAAATTTATCATATCAGCAGAGCCGTTTGAGATTATTAATCCCATTATCTGGCGAGGGAATACAAACATTATGACCGATAAAATAAGGAAAAATATTGTTGTTGCAGTCATAAAAGTTGAATATAATTTATTTACGGCTTCTTCAGGTTTTTCCTTTAAATTCGGTATAAGCTTTGAAAAAACAGCAACTGTTGCACTGTGGAAAGGCCCTCCGACTCCGCCAAGTAGGATTAAAGACAGAGAAGGAATTTGGTAAGCATAATAATATGCGTCTGATACTAAAGTTGCGCCATAATAGTTTGCGATAATAATATCCCTAATAAAGCCTATAAGTTTGCTTATAATTGTAACCACAGCAATAATCCAGGCGGCTTTGAGTACACTCATAGATTTGCTGTCTTTTTCTTTTTCACTTGTTTCCAATTTATTTTCCCTTTATCATCACCAAATGTAATCACTGTCAGATTTGCCGACAATTTCAACGTATAATCTTAAGCCTTTTCTTTCAGCACTTCCGAAAAATTCCGGAGATGTGAATGGAATTGTATTACGGCCTTGTTTTAAGTATTTAGATATATCGATTTCTGAATATCTTTTATACATAAGCATTTCTTTTGGAAGTTCAAAATTTAGATTAATTCCATTAATATCAACGCTTAAAGTGTTTACTCCAAATTTGTTATCAACTATTATTTTGGCTTTTTTATTTTTAGAGTAAAAATTCTGAGTTGCACTTTGTTGCCCTATTTCTGTTGAAATAATTATAGGTTTTGTAGAAAGAGTTATGCCTGTATAGTAGTGTTGCAAAATTTTCTCATAAGGCAAGTGCATTTCAGAACCCATAAAGCCTGCACCGTATTGGCTCATTCCAACACCGTGGCCAAAACCTCCGCCGTATGCGTGCACGGAAATTAAGTTCCCGTTTTCATCTTGAATGTTGTCAAATACAACATTTGCGCTTGGCAAAGCTTTGCCATCTTTTGTCAAAAGTCTTCTAACAACAAGTTCTTTGTAAATTTTATATCTTTGAGAACGTGTTACAACTTCCATTTCTATAATTTTTCCGGAATCACCACGTCTTATAACTTTTAATTCAACCAAATCATCAAGCTTGTCGCCTTTTTTGAAGGCAGGATGTACAAAGCCTGTTGTTGATTGTGAAATAAGAGTTGTTTCAAGAGCTTTTTTCAATTCTTGAGCACTCCATTCACGTTCCCATCTGAAATATGGTGAGCGAATATCATAAGCATCAGGTTTTGATTTATAATATTCTTTTGCTGCTTTTTCACTATTCAAAGGAGTTTGTCCTATAATATCTGCACGAGCTTTCAGATAAGGCTTTTCAGGTGCCGGAAAGGCTTTTGTTTTAGGATCTGAAAAGGCATTTGAATAGCTTTCCGTATAACCTCCTGCAGTTGATGAATATTGTGCAAGGATTAGATCCCAATCATAAATTGCGACAATCCCTTCTGTTTCTTTTACAGCTTGGTTTGAAAGAGCTTTTTCCGTATTTGCTCCAAAGTAAACTTGACTCGCAACGCTATCTACAACATCGTAGTTTTTAGAGGATTTAGTTCTTGGAGAAAGTACATAATTTCTTGCGGCAACACTTTGTGCTTTTAATGCTTCAAGTCCAAAACTTACGGGCATTTCGTTTGGCACTACGCCTTTTAGGTAATCTTCAACTTCAATCATATTAACAAGGTTAAATGTGCCGTTGCTGTTTGGGGTAAGTTCAAATGCACCGTGATATAAGGCTTGTTTGCCTGCACGTTTTAGACCTGTAACTCCTAAAAGCCCGTAGTTACTTGTAATTTCAACAGGGCCTTTTAGCTTGTCAGGAAACATATTCCCGGGGGTATAAATGTTAAACATTCCGTTTGTGTAAGATATTTTGATATCCTGATTGCTCGGATAATTACCAATAAGCATTCTGTTATCATATATTTGGGTGTCGCCTGTTCCAAAGATTGTTATTTCTTTGTATTGGTAAGTCCCAA
>USJT01000055.1 GCA_900555175.1 uncultured bacterium | reverse complement strand
TTTCTTATGAATTCTTGAAGAAAAAATTTAACTCTAAAAAAGCAACTTTCTCTGAATTGAAAAGAGGAATTATTGATGAAGAAACTTTAAAAGTTGCAGAAAAACCTTTTGAAATTATGCAGCAATTCGCTGATTAAGATAATTTAAAAAATATAAAAAGGCTACATAAATTTTTTATGTAGTCTTTTTTTATGTTAAATCATGTAAAAAAATTGACTTTACATCATGACAGCGCAAATGTTTTTATATATGATTTTCTTTATAGGGGGTAGAAATGCCGGAAGATTTAATAGAAAAGAAATCTAATTTTGATTTAACTTCAAGAAGTGCTTTTTCAAGGGAAGAGGAAGTATTTACATCAAAATCTTATGCTGCGCTTCTTGCAAAAAATATAATTCCGTATTCACATAGAAAATGTGCTAATAATTATGTAATTATTAAAAAAGTTTTTAAATTTCAGGCTGTTATGCCAAGAATTTCAAATGCAGAAAAGGCACTTCTTGCCAAATATGATTTTAATACATTGGAATTTACAACAGTAAAACAAATGTATGAAGAGCTTGCGCTGTTGCAAAAATGGGCTGTATCTTCTGATGAAAAATTAAAACAGGATTCTGATGCGATATTGGAAATTCGTACAAAAGAATTGAAATTTATTGTTGCAACAAGTTATGCAAGTATTTCAAACGAAATTTATAAAGGATATCTTGCTTTAGAAAACTATTTTATGGAAATTAGCAAATATAATGATTAATTATTATTGCTTATAAAATGATTAGTTTGATGTGGTTAAACAAATAAAAAAGGACGGATTTTAAAAATCCGTCCTTTTTCAATATGAATTTGTTTCTTATGCTTCAGGAGCAGCTTCAGCTTGTGCCTTAGCTTCTGCTTCTGCAGCTGCTTTTGCTTCTGCTTCAGCAGCAGCTTTAGCTTGAGCTTTTTTAGAAAGTTTTACAGTTTCTTTTTTAACGTAATTTAAAGAACCGTCATCGTTGCAGTTTTTGATTAAGTAAGCAACAGTTTCAGTAGGTTGAGCACCTTTTTTAACCCATTCCAAAGCTGATGTTTTGTCTAATTGCATAACTTTAGTTTTTGGGTTGTAGTGACCTAATTCTTGAACCGGTCTTCCTTCACGTTTTGTTGTTGAATTGATTACGATAATTCTGTATGTAGGGTTCTTTTTTGCACCCAATCTTTTTAATCTGATTTTTAACATTTCAATTTTCCCTTATTTTTTTTATGTAACTTGCGGATTTGAAATCCAACGCAGCCGCCGCTTTGGCTGACAAATCCTTGAACAAGGCTAAGAGGAATTGCCTTATTCCTCTTTTATGTAACCACAAATATTTTACTTAATCAAGTATAGATTAACAAATCATAATATTTTTAATGCTATGCTATGCTTGTTTTAGAACTTAAAATATTTATCTGAAATATAAATATTTCCTTAAGAAGTACCAATTTTATTTTGTCTATGGTACTATTAATTATAAGAAATACCAGAATGGAGAGGAAAATTTTATAATGTTAAGTTTTTTATTGAAGATGTTGGGCGATCCTAACGAAAAAAAGGTCAAAAGTATTATGGGAATTATCGACCATATAAATGCTTTAGAACCTCAATTTGAACAATTGTCAGATGAAGAATTAAGAGCAAAAACTGATGAATTTAAAGCAATTCTTGCAAAACGTCCGACATCAAGTGATTTTAAAACTGATAGAAAACTTGAAAAAGAAGCTTTGGATAAAATTTTGCCGGAAGCTTTTGCAACTGTCAGAGAAGCAGGTAAACGTGTATTGAATATGCGTCATTTTGATGTTCAGCTAATCGGCGGATATTTCTTGCATAACGGACATATTGCAGAGATGAGAACTGGTGAAGGTAAAACTCTTGTTGCAACATTACCTGCATATTTGAACGCTTTAACAGGAAAAGGTGTTCACGTTATTACGGTAAACGATTACTTGGCAAAACGTGACAGCGAATGGATGGGGAAAATTTATAAATTTCTGGGGCTTTCTGTTGGTGTAATTTTGTCAGGCGGAAGATCAGCAGAAGATTTTGCCGCTAAAAAAGCTGCTTATGATTGCGATATTACTTACGGTACAAATAATGAATTCGGTTTTGATTATTTGCGTGATAATATGGCATCAAGTCTTGATATGTTAGTTCAAAGACCTTATAATTACGCAATTATCGATGAAGTCGACAGTATCTTAATTGATGAGGCCAGAACTCCTTTAATCATAAGCGGTCGTCTTGAAAAATCTGCTGAAACTTATCAATTAATGGCAAAGGTTGCTCCTCAATTAGAAAAAATTAAAGATTACGAAGTTGATGAAAAAAATAAAAACATCATTTTGACAGAAGACGGTATTGATAGAGCTCAAGAAATTATTGGGGTAAAAGATTTGTTTGATATCAATACTCAATATGCTCATCATCTTTTGCAAGCTTTGAAGGCTAAAGAATTGTTTGTAAAAGATACGGATTATGTTGTTAAAAACGGTGAGGTTATAATTGTTGATGAATTTACAGGCCGTCTAATGGAGGGCAGACGTTGGTCTGACGGTTTGCATCAGGCTATTGAAGCTAAAGAAGGCGTAAAAATTCAAGATGAAACTCAAACTCTTGCAAGTATTACATTCCAAAATCTTTTCAGATTATATCCGAAATTATCAGGTATGACAGGTACTGCAATGACTGAGGAAGCTGAATTTGGTAAAATTTATAATCTTGAAGTTACAACAATTCCGACTAACAAACCTGATATCAGAATTAATTATCCTGATGTAATTTATAAAACAGAACGAGCAAAATTCAATGCAGTTGTCGATGATATTATAAAAATGCACGAAATCGGTCGTCCTGTGTTAGTTGGTACAATTAGTATTGAAAAATCCGAATATGTTTCTCATTTGTTGAAACAAAAGGGAATTCCTCATCACGTATTGAACGCAAAACACCACGAGAAAGAAGCTTATATTATTGCTCAGGCAGGTCGTGTAGGAGCTGTTACAATCGCTACCAATATGGCTGGTCGTGGTACTGATATTCTGCTTGGCGGTAATGCTGAATTCTTGGCAAAAGATATGCTTGACAGTAAGGGAATTACTCCTGACAGTCCTAATTATGAGGTAGAAAAAGAAGCAGCTCTTAAAGAAGCCAGAGCAATTACGGAAGCTGAACATGCAAAGGTTGTTGAAGTTGGCGGCTTGCACGTAATAGGTACAGAACGTCACGAATCTCGCCGTATTGATAACCAGTTGAGAGGTCGTGCAGCTCGTCAGGGAGACCCCGGATCTACAAGGTTTTTCTTATCTTTGGAAGATAATTTGATGAGAATTTTCGGCGGAGATAAGATTACAGCCTTGATGAATATGTTGAATGTAGAAGAAGATTTGGCTATTGAAAATACTCTTATTACAAAACAAATTCAATCAGCTCAGAAAAAAGTTGAAACTTATCACTTTGATATAAGAAAATCAGTTCTTGAATATGACGATGTAATGAATATTCAACGTGAAAAATTCTACGCGCAACGCAGAAAAGTTCTTGCAGGTAAGAATTTGTCAGAAGATATTTATTATATGATTGAAAAAGAAATTGACAGATTGTTGAGAAGCTATATTGCACCTGATCTTCATCCTGAAGAATATGTTTATGAAGATTTGCAGACAATGATAAAAGAGCTTCACTCAATTATTCCTCAACTTTCTGGTGTTCAAGTTTCGGATATCCAAAATTTACGTTTTGAACCTATTTATGACAAGTTGAAAACTCTTGCAATAGATGCATACAGACAGCATGAAGAAGAAGTTATCAATTTCTATAATCAGGTAATTTCTCAATATGATCCTAATGCAGAACTGCAAGAACCGTTTAGCGATAACAATGTTATAAGAAATCTTGAAAAAGATATTCTGTTGCGTGTTGTAGATAACAAATGGATTGATCACCTTCATAATATCGATATGCTAAGAGACGGTATCGGACTTCGTGCTTATGGTCAAAAAGATCCTTTGATTGAATATAAACGAGAAGCTTATGACTTGTTTAATAAAATGATGTATGAAATTCAGGGAGATACCGTAAAACACTTATTCAGAACAAAATTTGGAATTCAAGTAATCGGCCCTGATAACGAAGATGTTGCATAATAAAATTTGTAGAAAATGTAATAAAAACAGGTTATATTTGTTATAACCTGTTTTTTTGTTCGTGGTATAATCTTTTAAGTTAAGAGATTATTATATATAAGGGATTTATAAATGCTTAGAACTGGAATTGTAGGACTTCCGAATGTAGGAAAATCAACTTTATTTAATGCTTTGACAAGCGCAAAAAATGCACAGAGTGCAAATTATCCGTTTTGTACTATTGAACCAAATGTAGGGGTTGTTAATGTCCCTGATGAAAGGTTGGAAATTCTTGCAAAACTTTGCAAAACTGACGTTATTATTCCGACTGCAATCGAATTTGTTGATATTGCAGGACTTGTAAAAGGCGCAAGTAAAGGTGAAGGTTTGGGAAACCAGTTCTTGCATAATATTCGAGAAGTTGATGCGATTATTCAGGTTGTAAGATGCTTTGATGATCCGAATACAATTCACGTTGCAGGAAAGGTTAGTCCTTTAGATGATATCGAAGTAATTAATACCGAACTTGCTCTTGCTGATATGGCATCTGTTGAAAAACAAATTGCTAAAGTATCGAAGGTCGCTAAATCTGGTGATAAGGATGCTGTGTTAACTCTTTCTGTTCTTGAAAGAATGCAAAAGTTGCTTGAAGATGCTTCATTTATTAATATAAATGAACATTTTAACGAAGATGAAATTCCTGTTGCCAAAGGGTTAAACTTGATGTCTACAAAACCTGTAATTTATGCAGCTAATGTTTCTGAATTTGATTTAAAAGACGGTAATGACTATACTAAAAAAGTTCAAGAATACGCATCAGCTCATGGTGCTGAAATGGTTATTATTTCTGCAAAAATTGAAGAAGAACTTGCCGATTTGTCACCTGAGGAAGCGAAAGAATACTTGCACGATTTAGGTGTTGAAGATAGCGGTATAAATAGAATGATTAAATCTGTTTATAAGCTTTTAAATTTAAGAACATTTATTACTGCAGGTGAAAAAGAAGTTCACGCTTGGACAATTCCGGCAGGTGCTAAAGCTCCTCAAGCTGCAGGTGTTATTCATACAGATTTTGAAAAAGGTTTTATCAGAGCCGAAATTACTCCGTATGAGGAATTTGTTAAAAACGGTTCTTATAACGCTTGCAAAGAAAAAGGAGTTACCCGTTTGGAAGGTAAGGATTATGTAGTTCAAGATGGTGACTTGGTTCACTTTAGATTTTCAGTGTAAAAAACATATTGCCTGATATGGTAATTTATGTTTTTAAATTTTTTATTTTAAATTGATTTATGATTATAAAAGATATTACTGCAAGTTTAAAAAACTTTTTTAATACTAATAGCACAAAAGATGTAAATTTCAGGTTAAAACAGCTTAAAGCATTAAAAGATGCAATAAAGCTTTATGAACCTGAGATGTTTCAAGCTTTGAAAAATGATTTGAGAAAACCTGATTTTGAAATTTATACATCTGAAATTGGTATTATTTTAAAGGAAATTGATTATGCAATAAAACATTTAAAAAAATGGGCAAAACCTGAAAAAGTTTCGACACCCATATATTTAAAACCTTCAGAAGGATATGTTTTAAAAGAACCGTATGGGATTGCACTAATTATTGTTCCTTTTAATTATCCTTTCCAATTGGGCTTTGTGCCTCTAATCGGTGCTATTGCCGCAGGAAATTGTGTTGTTATAAAACCGTCTGAAAAAACACCGGCATGTGCAAATTTAATACGTAAAATTATTGAAAAAACTTTTAGTGAAAATTATGTGAAATGTATTATGCCGTCTGAAATTGAACCTTCAGAAGTTTTAGAAGGTGATTTTGATTATATCTTTTTTACGGGCAGTACGCATACAGGTAAAATTATTGCTCAGGCTGCGGCTTCCAAACTTATTCCTTATACTTTGGAACTTGGTGGGAAAAGTCCGGTTATTATTGAAAAAAGCGCAAATCTTGAACAGGCTGCCAGAAAAATTACTTGGGGAAAATTTTTAAATGCTGGGCAAACTTGTATTGCTCCTGATTATGTTCTTGTGCCTGAAAATTTAAAGCAACAGCTTATTGAAAATTTGATAAAGTCAATCAAATATTTTTACGGAGTTTTTCCGCAAGAATGTAAGGATTACGGGCGTATAATTGATACTTCTGCTTTCAGACGTTTAAAAGAAATTATACAAAATGAAGCTAAAAACATTATTTATGGCGGGGATAGCCATGAATGCGGACTTTATATAGAACCTACAATTATATCTGCTGAGTCTTATGATAACCCTTCTATGAAGGAAGAAATTTTTGGACCGATTTTGCCGATTATGACTTATTCAGATATTAATGATGTTATATCGAACCTTCAAAAATTGCTTAATCCTCTTGCTTTATACGTATTTTCAAAAGATAAAGAGGCTTATTGGAATATTATAAATAGTATTTCATTTGGCGGTGGTGCGGTAAATGATACAATTCAGCATATTTCTTGTATTGATATGCCGTTTGGCGGAGTTGGATATTCCGGTGTCGGAAGATATCACGGTAAGTATTCTTTTGATACTTTTACCCATTTGAAAAGTGTTTTAGTCAGAAATCCAGATATTGATATAAGTTTGATGTATCCGCCGTATTCTGATGATACGATTAAAACAATTAAAAAATTCTTTTCATAATAAAAATACAATCTCTCTTATGCA
>USJT01000054.1 GCA_900555175.1 uncultured bacterium | reverse complement strand
GTAAGGATCTTCTATATTGGCAAGTGAAGGATTTGGCTTTGATGTCGTATCTGCCGGTGAAATTTATACTGTTTACAAGGCAGGTATTGATATGTCTAAGGTTTTATTTAACGGAAATAACAAATCTTATGATGAACTTTCTCTTGCATTAAAATTAGGCGTAGGGAGAATTTCTGTTGATAACTTTTTTGAATTGTCTCTGTTAAATGAAATAGCAAAATCTTATGATAAAACTGCAGATATTTTACTCAGAATAACTCCGGGAATTGAATGTCATACTCATGAATATATCCAGACAGGTCATTTGGATTCAAAATTCGGGTTCGATTTAACTCAGATTGATGAAGCTGTTGAATTGATTTTGAATGATTATAAAAATCTTCATCTTCACGGTTTGCACGCTCATATCGGTTCACAAATATTTGAGACTTCTATTTATGGTGATGAATTTGAAATTTTAGTAAAAGAAGTTGCAAGATTAGACGAAAAATATTGTTTAAAGCTTGATGAAATTAATGCAGGTGGCGGCTTGGGCGTAAAATATACTGATAGTGATTGTCCGCCCTCTGTATATACTATTGCGGATATATTAATTAATAGACTTAATGAATGTATTGAAAAATATAATATTAATCCGCCTGCTTTGTTTATTGAACCTGGAAGAAGTATTATATCTACATCAGGTGTAACTTTATATACTTTAGGAAGTTCAAAACAAGTACCGAAGGGCAAAACTTATTTTGCGGTTGATGGTGGTATGGCTGATAATCCAAGACCTGCTATGTATGAGGCTCAATATTTCGCACAAGTCGCCAATAAACCTGATTATGAGCTATCTAAAACATATACAATTGCAGGAAGGTTTTGTGAATCAGGTGATATTTTAATTAAAGATATAAAATTGCCTGAACTTGAAGAAGGCGATATATTATGTGTTTATAATACAGGAGCTTATAATTATTCTATGGCTTCTAATTATAATCGTGTTCAAAAATCTTCAATGGTACTTGTAAATAATTCACAATCTGATATTATAGTAAATAGAGAGACACTTGATGATTTAATTTCTCATGATGAAATTCCTGATAGGTTAAGAAAATGGTAAATGAATTTTTAGCATACTTAGTAAAATATATAGAAACTTTGGAGTTTGCTTTTAATTGGTCAGATTTTTTGCAAATAGCTTTTTTGACTGTTCTTTTGCTGTTTTTGTATAAAAAATTTATTAAAAATACATCATCAGAAAAGTTTGTAAAAGGAATTTTAATTCTTGTTTGTTTTTGGGTTTTGAGTGAAATCCTTTTAAGAATTGATTTGAAAATAATCGGAATGTTTTTAAAATCAATTGTAACTCTTGTATCATTAAGTTTAATCGTTATATTCCAGCCTGAATTGAGAAGATTTTTAGGCTTTTTGGGACAGGTTGATTTCGTAACCAAAATATTTAATTCAGGTTATGAAAAATCTAAAGGTCAAAAAATAGATGTTGTAAAAGAATTGATAGAGAGTGTTAAATTCCTGTCAAAATCTCATACAGGGGCTTTAATCGTTTTCCAAAGCGATTTGAGAAATACATATTATGATGTTGGAACAAAGCTTAATGCAGATTTATCAACAGAATTGCTTTTGACTATTTTTCACCCGAATACTCCTTTGCATGACGGTGCAGTTGTAATTAATGGTGATAAGATTATTTCAGCAGGTGTTTTGTTACCGTTAACAGAGGATCCAAAATTGAGTTGGAAATACGGGACACGTCACAGAGCTGCTATTGGAATGACAGAAGGTACTGACGCTGCGTGTTTGGTTGTTTCGGAAGAAACAGGTGATGTTTCTGTTGCGATTGACGGAAGCTTGAAAAAATATGAGGATTTGGTTACTCTAAAATCTGATCTTGAAAATATTTTGGGTTATAAAGATAACTCTGAAGATGATAAGAAAACTATTTTTAAAATTAATAATTTTATGACTATTAAAAAGTCAGGAAAGAGTGAGTAAGGTTTAAATGCTATGCCTGAAAGAAAATTAACAAAAAAGGAAATATTTTTTTCGTGGTTAAATAAATTGTTTTTTTTAACGGTTGGACCTTTTATTGCAGCATTTGCTCTTGAAGTTTTTTTAGTTCCAAATAACATTATCGATGGTGGAATCGTTGGTATTTCAATCATCGTAAGTTATTTAACCAAGATAAATTTAGGTTTACTTATTTTTATTATAAATATTCCGTTTTTCCTTTTGGCATTCAATAAAATAGGGAAAAAATTTGTTTTACAAACATTTTATGCAATCGGTATGCTATCTTTGGCATTAAACATATTTACTACTCATCATATGCCGACTACTGATGATTTGTTGCTTTGTACAGTTTTTGGCGGAATAATTCTCGGTACGGGGGTTGGACTTGTATTAAAGAATGAGGGATCTCTTGACGGTACTGAAATTATGTCACTTGTATTGTCTAAAAAGTTTGGCTTTTCTGTCGGTGAGTGGATAATGTTGTTTAACGTGTTCATATATAGTGCGGCAGGTTTGGTTTTCGGCTGGAATAGAGCAATGTATGCCGTTTTAACATATTTTATTGCATTTAGAGTTATTGATGTTGTGTTGGAAGGTTTAAATTCCGCAAAATCAATAGAGATTATAAGTGAAAAAGCTGAAGAACTCGGGCAAGAGCTTATTGATAAGTTAGATATTAGCGTGACTTATTTGCACGGTGTTGGCGGATATTCGGGAGCTAAAAAAACTTTGATATATTGTGTTGTTTCAAGATTAGAGCTTGCGAAAATGAAGGAAATTATTAGAAATCTTGATCCGAATGCTTTTATAACCATTGTTGATGTACATGAAGCTTATGGCGGAAGAATAAGCGGAGGGCACTGATAGCTTACTTTATGTAAGAAATTTACATAATAGACATTTACTTAAAAATATAGTATATTAATAAAATCAGATATATCTAATCATTGAGAAGGATAAAAATATGGCAAAAAATATAGATACGGTACCAATAGAAGTTTGTATTTTAACAGCAGATCACGATATTAAAGGGATTGTTCATGTTTCTAAATATACCAATACCAATCGTGAACTTACTGATTTGTTGAATGATAGAGAACGTAGATTTTTAGCAGTTACAAATGCTGAAATATATCCGAGAAACTCAAATCAATCTCCGAGAAAATACAATTTCTTAGAAATTCACATGGATTATGTCTTGATGGTTCATCCTGCATCTCAGGCAGTGTTCAGAGAGTCTGGAAGAACTCAAGAAGATATTTCAAGATTCCGTGAATTAAGACTTAAATTAAATCAAACAAAACCGTTCTAAAAAGAACGGTTTTTGTTTATCTGTTTATTATTTAGATTTTATTTTTATTTTTATTTTTATTTTTATTTATTTTGAACAGCTTTTTCTAAAAGATTTGTTGTTTTATTTTCTTGAGGATTGTTTGTATTAGCTGTTTTCCCTTCTGCGACTTCGGCTGCAGGTTTTTCTGTATTATAAGTGTTTATTGTATCTTTATGAGTTTGGATTGGCTTTTTATTTCTGTTCATCCAAGCTTCTGTTTTATCAGCAAGAGGGGTTGCGATGAATGGAACAATTACACGTTTTGCAAGTAATGTTGATGCTGCAAGTGATGTTAAGTAGCTGAAGGCATTTTTTAAACCTTTTTTATCTGCTTCACGTGCGTAGTGAAATTCTTGTCCTGTTATATTCTTTAATTCATCTGTTTTGCGTAATGTAGCTTTTAAAGCTTTGTCTGCGGCTCTTGTGAAGCTTTTGCCGAATAATTTATCAAAGATTTTATCTTGAACTTTTCTGTTAGATATAGTGAAGAATGTTAATAATTGCATCCCAACCATTAACCCACCGTTTGCAAGGTCTAATGCTGCAACGAATTTTCTTTTATCTTCAGGGATTTTTTTGTTGTTTAAACTTTGTTTAACATATAAATAGCAACCTAAACCATCTTTCAATACAATTGATGTTACCCCTATCATTGACATAAATTTAGCATTATCAATTTCGTAATTAGGGAATACTTTATTTTTCAATAATTTTGTATTAGAAAGCCATTTTACTGCTTTTTGTGCCCAATTTCTTTTGTAGCCTAAAATTCCGATTCCTGCAACTCCGGCTGCGGTAATTGCATTAGTCGCAATTTTTACTTTTTTGGATTGTTTTTCTTTTTCTTCTTTTCCGCTAAAAGTAATTGGGGTATTTGTATTTTGATTTCCATTGATTGAATTAACTGCTAGAATAGTCATTATTTCACCTCACTATTCTTGGTTGCATTGTTAACCAATTCTTTTGATTCATTGTTGTGTTTCTTACTTGATAAGTTCGGGAATACAGCGTCCATAAATCTTGGATATACCCAGTTTAGAAGTGAACAACTTACAGGTAAGACTGCTAAAGCTGCAATTAATGTTGAAATTCTTTTTACACCTTCTATGTGTTTTTTAGTTAAGGTTTTTAGTTTGTTTGCAACTTCGTATGAGAATTTTTTATCTTTAAGTCTGGATTCTTTATTTTCAAAATTTAATTTAATTGCTTTTTTGTGGTAATCTTCAACTTCTTTAGTAAACATTTCTTCGATTTGAGAAACTGTTTTACCATCTTTGATTGCGTCTTTAACTTTATTTAAAAATTCAATAACGCCTTTATGAGCATCAATACGTTCTTTTACGCTGGCTTTTACTGCATTTTGAACTTCTTCAGGTGTTTTGTTCATGTGTTTATGAACGTGACCTTCCATTTTGTTTACTTTAGCGAGCATGTCTTCTTTCCCTGCAGCGGCTAGAGCTATTGTTTCTTGAACCATACTTAAAAGATGTTCATTGGCTTTATTTGATTTTAAGGCTTTATATTGTGATTTTAATTGCTTTTTGATTTCGTGAATATCTTCAGTACTGTTGATTTTGGCTTTCATTTCGTTCAAGACATCTAATGCATCTTTACTGTTTGTTCTGTAATATTCACTTTGAGCAAGTCTTTTTGCATATTTTTCTTTTTCGCATCTGTCAAGTTGGATTTGTTCATCTTTAATCATGTCATCAACTGTTCTGTTTAAAAGATTTGAGTATTTTTGAGGATCCATTTTTACTCGTTTTGACAATTGATGTTCTTCGTTATTTGATTGATTTTGTTTATTAAATATTTTTCTGACTGTATAGTAAACTGTGTTATCTTGTTTTAATGATGCAATTGTAGATTCCAAATCTCCTTTGTTGCTCTTTAAGTATTCGGTAATATATTTGTTCAATTCTTGTTTATTTGCATCAGGATGTGCTTTTTTCATTAATTTTTCGATATATGTTTTATCTCTAAATGGGGTAAGGTTACATTCTTCGTTTAAGTAACCGTTATTTGCCATATTGGTAATAAGTTTTACAACCGGAATTGTGATTAAACCTTGTGTAAGAATTGCAAGTCCGGCTGATACAGGTTGTCTCCATGCTGAATATGTTCTTGTATCTTCATCTGTTTTTGATAGCGGATTGTATTTAATAAATATAGGGGCTAATAAACCGGTACCTGTTGCATTTATACAAATATCTTGAAATTCTCCGATATTATCTCTTAATTTGTTAATGCCTCTCAAAACGGGGGGATTTTGTTTATTTATAGCTTTTTCTATTACTGCTTGTGATACATTACCTGTAAATCCTATATTATTTGATACGGGTTTATCACTATTTTTGCTCAAATATGCACTGTTAATAAAATCTGGATTAACCTTCACTATGTTCATATTTTTCTTCCTATTCTGATGAAACCTTCCATATATATAGAGGTTTAAACATATAAAAAATTGCTATTTTTATATGCTATTATTAAGTTTTGTAAACTTAACTAATATCCAATTCCCCTTTTGAGCTAAATTGGTTACTGCCAACGATTTTGACAGCTCTATAAAGGTTTTGTTTTTAACGTATGAAAACACCATAAACAATAAAGGTGTTTTATTGTATAAATTGTCGCTTTCGGCTATTTCTTTTACTTGTTCGGGATTGTAAAATGCGACACTGTTTAATATAACTAAAGCAACGCTTTGCCCTGGTTTTAAGCTATCAACAATATTTTTTTTCACGATGCTTTCAATGTTTTGGTTGTTGTCTGATTTGAATATATCTCTATAAATTTCTTTTCCGTTATTGTAGGCATCAGAGTATGTTGTATCAGCTTTTAAATATTGACTAAAATTGCCTTTGTTAATATCGATTACGCGGTAATTTTTAAAGTCAAAATATTTGTAAAATCTATCTTGTGAATAATATTCCAGTAAAATTATGTCATCTTTTTGTAAATTAAATTGGGTTAATATATCTGCAGGAATTTTATGACCTTCTGCTCTGTGCATTTTTGGAGCGGAATAAGGTGCAAATAAAATGTAGCCCAAGCTTATTGCAAAATATAAAATTATTAAAGAATTTTTTACTTTTTCATTTTTTATTGTTTCAATTCCATAGCATGCCAAATAAATTAGTATCGGGTAAATTTCAATTGAATATTTCGTAATGAATACGAGTTTCCCTGATAAAGATGCAATACTCAATACAAGTATAGTTGCTATACAAATTGAAAAAAGTCCGATATTAAATTTGTTTTTGATAAGTGATTTAACAATAAGGAATATGCAAATGAGTGTCGGAACAATCATGAAAAATGCAAGTTTTGGTGCGTAGAAAAATTTGTCCGGCGAGTTTGTTAAATTAGTCAATATTGGAGAAAAATAGTCTGTGAATAAAAACGCTATTTTTACAAAAGAAAAACTTCCCCACCATTGTGAAAAAGATTTTCCGTTAAGTATATTAATAATTAATGGCGATAAAATAATTCCGCCTGTTAATATTGAAACCCAAACGG
>USJT01000053.1 GCA_900555175.1 uncultured bacterium | reverse complement strand
AAGGCGGTTAATTATTTAACCGCTTTTATTATTTCTATAAGTTTTTGTGTCGCTTCTTCAGGTGTATATTTTTCTTGTTCGCCTGTTTCTCTGACTTTGTATTCAACAAAGCCTTCATTTATTGTTTTTCCGACAGTTACTCTGAATGGGAAGCCGATTAAATCAGCATCTTTGAATTTTACACCTGCTCTTTCATCTCTGTCATCAAGTACAACTTCAATTCCTGCAGATTTTAAAGCTTCATACATTTCATTTGTAATTCATCTTTAATGTTTACTGGAACGATTACAACATGATATGGAGCAATTGAAATTGGCCATTTAATACCGTGTTCATCGTAATGTGCTTCAACTGCAGCAGCTGCTGTTCTTGAAATTCCTATTCCGTAGCAGCCCATAATATATGGGTGAGTTTTCCCGTTAACATCTGTATATACGGCATTCATAGGTTTTGAATATTTTGTACCAAGTTTAAAGATGTTACCAACTTCAATACCCTTTGTTACAAATAAAGGTTTGCCGCATTGAGGACAAAATTCTCCTTGCTGTACAAGACGTATATCTGCATATTTGATATTTTCTATGCCTAAATCAGAAAGATTTGCACCAACCAAGTGCTTATCTGTTTGATTTATCCCGACAACAAAGTTTTTCATATCTCGAACGGTTTCATCTGCAATTATTTTAATTCCGTCCATTCCTTTTGGCCCGATAAATCCAGGTACTGCATCAAAGCCTTTTTCTGCCATAAGTTCTGCAATTTCTGCTGAAGATGCAATTCTTACATCGATTCCGCCGACTGCATTCATTAATTTTGTTTCTTCAACTGCTTTATCGGCTCTGATTAATGCAATTACAGGCTTTTTATCAATAATATATACAAGTGATTTTAAAATCAATGTATCAGGAATATTTAAGAATTTGCTTAATTCTTCAATTGAATGAGTGTTTGGAGTATCAATTACTTTTGTTTCTTTAAAGTAATCTTTTCCGTCAATTACTGCTTCAGTCAATTTAGATACTGCGTGATTTGAATTTGCTGAATAATCGCAAGAATTGCAATAGAAAACATCATTTTCACCTGCATCTGTGTCTGTGATTACCATAAATTCGTGAGATACGCTTCCACCTATTGCGCCTGAATCTGATTGGACCATTTTAGTTTCAAGTCCGCATCTTTCAAATATCTTTTTATAAGCTCTTGCCATATTTTGATATTCTTTATCAAGACCTTCTTCATCAATATCAAAGCTGTATGCATCTTTCATAATGAATTCACGACCTCTTAAAAGTCCGTATCTTGGTCTGATTTCATCTCTGAATTTTGATTGAATTTGGTATAAGTTTACAGGAAGTTGTTTGTATGATTTTAAAACGTCACGAGCAACAGATGTTATGATTTCTTCGTGAGTAGGTCCAAGACACATATCTCTGTCGTGACGGTCTTTAAGACGCATTAATTCGCGACCGTAAACTTCCCATCTGCCTGATTCTTCCCATAATTCTTTTGGTTGTAAAAATGGCATCAAAAGTTCTTGTGCGCCTGCATTGTCCATTTCTTCTCTTACGATATTTTCAATCTTTTTCAATACTCTCCACATTAGTGGCATATAAGTGTATACGCCAGGGGCAAGTTTTTTTATAAACCCTGCTCTTCCAAGCATTTTATGAGAAATAACTTCTGCATCTGAAGGGTATTCTCTTAGGGTTTGTATAAACATTTTTGACATTTTCATAATATTTTATTCCTCATTTATTATTATTTATGGTTTTATTTTAGCATAAAAAAGCTTTATGAGAGAAATTTATCAAGCTCTTTTTTGACAAGCTTAGCACTTGTAAAAAGGCTATTGTTGAATTTTAGAGCATTATTCATACATTTTACATATTCGTCATTGGTGTGTCTAAGTTTTTGAATTTGCGCTAAAATATAGTATAAATCTCCGTTTGCACCGCAGTTATCTATCGCAGTTTCCATAATTACAGCTGCTTTATCAAGTTGTCCGCTTTTGGTTAGAATTTTGGCGTAAATTTTATATGCATCTATATCTTTTGGGTTTAGATCAAGAGTTTTTTCAAGATTTTGTGTTGCGGAATTAAAATCTCCTTCTTCATAATCAATTGATGCCAAATTGAAATATGCCCAGCTATAATCAGGAGAGAGTGAGAGAACTTTATTGAATTTTTCTCTTGCTCCTTTATTATCTCCTTCTTCTTTTAAAATATTTCCGATATAAAAATGTGCATATATATCTTCGTCATTCAAGTCAATTGTTCTTTGAAAATAATATTTTGCTCCGTCAAGTTTTCCTTCTTTAAAGTAGCAAAGCCCTATTGAAAAATATGAATTTGAATCATTATTATCTTTTGCAAGTACATTTTCAAAGCAGTCAACGGCTTTTTCATATTCTTTCTTGTCCATATAAACAAGTCCGAGATTGTAATACGCATCAACTTCATCAGGTGATATTTCTATTGCTTTTTTGTAAGCTTCTTCTGCTTTATCCAAATCTTTTAATTTTTCATAAGTTATACCGAGATTATAAAAAATTCCGCTGTCATCATTGAAAATTTTTGAAAGATACAAAAAATGTTGTTTTGCTTCTTCGGAATACCCCAGATCGAGCAGAAGAACAGCGAGTTCTCTCCTTGCCTGAAAGTTTGTTTGATCCTCTTTTAATATGTTTTGTAATTCTTCAACCTTATCAATTTTAGACATATAAATATAATATCAATCTCTTTTGTTATTCGCAAGTTTTTAACATTGCTATTGCTTTTTTTTATAAAATTTAATAAAATACAATGTAAAATAAGGAGAGAATTATGAAATTTTTAACTTTAATATTATCACTATTTCTTTTTGTTCAGACTGTATCTGCAGAACCCTTAAGCGGTAGAGCAAAAACGAAGAGAATTCCTGCAGGAACAAAATTCGCGTTACAGATGATGACTCCTTTATCAACATCAGTAAACCCTGAAGGAACAGAGTTTTCTGCAATAATGATGAATGATCAAACATCGGATTCTGATGTAATCTTGCCGATGGGCTCAGTTGTTAGAGGTACTATAAGAAGAATTGAACCTGCAAAAAGATTTTCAAAAGGTGCAGTTTTATATTTAGACTTTGACCATGTTGTTACTCCAAATGGTAGACAGTTACCTTTGACTCTATCAGTTGTAGGCCGTTCTGATTTAACTTATGATGGCGGAATTACATCTTCTCGCGGTTACAAAGACGCTTTAAAACAAAATTGGGAAGTTACTAAAGACATTACATCTACTGCAACAGAATGGGGCGGAGATGTATTTGATGATGTAATTGTTGCTGATCAAATTATGACAGGTGTTGGCGCTGTTGGTGGTGCAATAGGCGGAGGTGCTTATTACGTTTATGATTTCTTTGCTGATATGATTAGAAAAGGTAAGGGAGTTGATCTTAAAAAAGGTGAGACTATAAACGTAATTCTTGTTGATCCTGTTGATGTTCCTGTTATTTAATAAAAAAAGTTTTTATAAAAAAGAAACCTTTTTATTTAAAAGGTTTCTTTTTTTTATTTATCTTTATTTAACCTGATTT
The DNA here is from genome assembly GCA_900555175.1 of uncultured bacterium. Lineage (GTDB taxonomy): Bacteria > Cyanobacteriota > Vampirovibrionia > Gastranaerophilales > Gastranaerophilaceae > Stercorousia. The sequence goes on along the minus strand of USJT01000053.1, from coordinate 3,446 downwards.
CTACCATTATTTTTGGCTGTGTATAATCTTTTATCTGCAGCTTCAATAATTGCAGTGGCTGAATCTCCATCGTATGGAAATGTAGCAACTCCAAGACTTATTGTTACGTGAGTTTCTTTATCTCCTGTTAATTTGAATTTTTTAGATGCTACACGATTACATATTTTTTGTGCAGTTGAAAATGCTTCTTCTTTTTTTGTGTTTGGTAAAATTATACTCATTTCTTCTCCACCATATCGGCAGACAATATCTGTTGCACGAACGTTTTTCCTTAAAGTTTGCGCAACCTGTCTTAGTACAGCATCTCCGGATTGGTGTCCAAAGGTATCATTGAACTTTTTGAAGAAATCAATATCTATAATGATAAGTGAAAAATGGCTGCTGTATCGTTTTGCTTGTTCAACTTGCATTCTTATTTGTTCTTGGAAATATCTGTGGTTATAAAGCTCTGTTAAACCATCAGTTGTCGCTAAAATGTATTGTTGTTCAAAATCTCGTGATTTTACAAGGTATTTTACAATATATGCAACCGTAAATGCTGCGATTGAAAATATTAGCGGATAAATTAGTTCAAGCCATAAATTTTCATATTTCATAGCATAGAATGCAATCATAATATAAATTAAATATGTTGATAGAGATATCATTGATGCTACAAATGCAGAATTTACTCTTGTTACAACAGATGCGATTAAAAGCGCAAGTAATATACTTAGAGCTATTGTATATCCTTTGTTAACTTTTCTGATAAAGTTGTTATCAATAATATTGTTTACATAAGTTGCTTGAACTTCTACACCTGGGTAAATTTTCCCTGTCGGTACGGTTTTTATGTCAAATAAGCTTGCTGCGGTTGTTCCAAAATATATAATCTTATTTGAAAAATCATAATCAAGCTCTGTCTTTTCGCCATTTACCGCTTTTATAAGCTGATACATCGGAATATATGTATAAGTTCCTGCAGGTCCGTACCAATTAAGGATTGCACTACCGTCATCGTCAAGATAAATTTTCTTACCGCCGATTATAAAGTTTGAGTGTTTGTCTATTTCAAAAGAATTTTGGTTTTCTCCAAGGTAATTAAGTCCTACTCTTAAAGCTAATTGAGGATAATATTTGTCCTTATATTTGACAACAAAAGGCATTTTTCTCAATATTCCGTCATCAGATCTTGAAACATTTATTATACCGATATTTTTAGTTGCTTTTAAAATCCCTTCAAGTATAAGTCTGCAGTTGGTAAATGTTAATTGACTAAAATCTATTTTTGAATTGTTTTCGATATTAATACTTATGTTATCGGGAAGATTTGGCGGGATTCGCAAATCTGCTGATTGGTTGTCAAAATTCATTGACGTAAAAATGTTATTATACTTCTTAAAGGCATTAACCAAAGCTTCATCAGCTTGATTTTTGCTCTTGAAGGATTTTACAAACATTAAGTCAAATACAAGTGATTTAGGACTTTGTTGTTCAAGGTAGTTAATAATATTTGCATAAGTATCTCTCGGAATTGGCCATTCTCCGTATGTGTCAAGTATGTATTCATAAGTTGCATCATCTATTGCAACAATTACGATATCACTGCTTGCTTTTTTGGCTCCTTGATTGATTAATATACTTTGCCTTAAATCAAATGTTCGGTTTTCAATAGTGTCGACAAATGTTTTTAAATCAGCATTTTTGAAGATTAAAAATGCAAATATTGTAAACAGAATAAAACCGACTGTATATGATATTTTTTTAAACATAACTCTCTAATCTATTATACTCATAACCTATATCTCAGTATAATAGAGTTCGGGATATTTGGCAACTTTTAAACTGGATTATTGTTCGATTGTAAAAGTCTTTGCGATACGGCTATTTGTAATATTTTCCAGAACAAATTTCTTTTCTAATATAAAATTATTAACTTTTAAAATTTCAGTTGAATAAGCCAATTCATCGGGGTTTTGTAAATATCTCAATAAACATTTTTCGTGCAGATTCATTAATAATCACCTTTACAAAATCTAATAACGGATAACTTTTTTATTATGACAACATTAAGAAAATTTAACATCGGACAGATGCATGAGATTTTATAAAGCTTGCACTTTTTTATTTCTGTTGTATGATATATTTAGTCGAATTATAATAAAATAATCAAGTTTGGAATCTTGAGAAAAAGAAAGAGGTTAAGAAATGAAAAAAGGAATTCATCCGGATTATAAGAAAACTGTTATCAAATGCGTTTGCGGTAACGAAATTGAAACAGGTTCTATCAACGATAATATTACAGTTGAAATTTGCAATCACTGCCACCCATTCTATACAGGTCAACAAAAAATTCTTGACTCTGAAGGTAGAGTTGAAAGATTCAACAAACGTTATGGTAACAAAAAATAAGTTTGATATAACTGTTTTTGATAGCTTACTAAGTGATTTGTTAGAAAATATTTACATTATGCCACTCTTATTTAAGAGTGGTATAATTGTTTTATAGTTAGTTTTATGGAGATATGTGTATGGAAAATAATAACAAACCTGTTGTAAATTTGATTTCAAAACCAGATAATATGCTAAAAACTGTTTATACTGCTTGTAGAACATGTTACAGTGCAGATTCGCCTATAAATATTTATAACAGCACTGATGATAAAGAAAAAATGCTTAAATTAATAGAAAGAGTTATTTCTTCAGGTCATTATTCTACTATTGAACATATTCAGGTTAGTTTTGCAATTTCAAATGTTTCTCGTGCTTGCACACACCAGCTTGTAAGACACAGACACATGTCTTTTTCTCAAAAATCTCAAAGATATGTAAAAGAAAAAGGACAATTTGATTATATAATTCCTCCAACAATTGAGAAAAATCCTGAATTAAAAGAAAAATTTGTTCAGTTTATGAGCAAAATATCAGAACAGTATCAAGAATTTGTTGAGGCTGGAATTCCTGCTGAAGATGCAAGGTTTGTTCTTCCAAATGCTGCTGCAAGTTCTCTTGTGGTTAGCTTGAATTTAAGAGAATTAATCCATGTTGCAAATTTAAGACTTTGTACTCGTGCTCAATATGAAATCAGGACTATGGTTAAAATGATGTGTGATGAATTGATTAAAGAAGAACCATGGTTAAAACCTTATCTTGTGCCGAAATGTGAAAGATTAGGATATTGTGATGAAGATAAGTCTTGCGGAAGAAAACCTAAGTTTGAGGAATTGTTGGCAAAAGCAGGTGTTTAGGTTTCTATGGAATTTATTTTTAACCCTATAATTATTTCCGTAATCTTGCTTTGTGTTTTATGTTTGTGCAGAGTGAATGTTTTGTTGGCTTTGTTGGTTTCTGCGATTGTTGCAGGAAAAATTGCAGGAATGCATGCAGGTCAGATTATGGATGTATTTATTAGCGGAATGGGGCAAAATAGTGAAACTGCTTTAAGTTATATTTTGCTTGGAACTTTT
>USJT01000052.1 GCA_900555175.1 uncultured bacterium | reverse complement strand
ATATTTGTCCATTTGAAAAAATAATGCTTGAAAATCCTGATGTATCAGATATGGTTAATAAAATTGATATTGTAGGGATTACTTTATTGCGAGCAGGGGCTAAAAATTATAAAAATGTTACGGTAATTACTGATAAAGTTGATTATTATGTCGCTTTGAATGCAAATGAATTTGGCCGTTTGAAGCTGGCAGCAAAAGCATTTAATGTTGCATCAAATTATGACAGACTTATTGCTACAAAATTGGCAGAGCAAACCGGAGAAAAACCTTTTAAAACACTTAGTTTTGAAAAACTCAGAGATTTAAAATACGGCGAAAACCCGCATCAAAAAGGTGCAATTTATAAAACCGAAAGGATGGTTGATTATGAAGTAATCAACGGTAGAGAGTTATCTTATAATGATATTTTGAATGTAAATGAGGAAAAAAATATTGTTAGTGAATTTTATGATGTTAATGCTGTTTCTATTATTCGTCATACAAAACCTTGCGGTGTTGCATTAGGGCGTTCAATTTATGATGCTTATACCAAAGCCTTTGATTGCGATCCTGTAAGCTCTTTTTACGGAACTGTCGGGTTTTCAAAACCTGTTGATTTAGAGGTTGCAAAACATTTGAATTCTATGTCTGTTGAAGTTATTATTGCACCAGATTTTATGCCTGATGCTGTAAAACTTTTTGAGGATAATTCAGATATAAAACTTGTAAAATTAAATACTCCTTTGAAGGATTATAAAAGATATACAAGAGAAGAAGTGATTTTATCTCCTTTTGGAGCTCTAGTTCAGGACGGCAATTCAAGTGAACTTGATAAAGATATGTTTAAAGTTGTAACTCGCGAAAAACCTACGACAGAACAAGTTGAAGATGCAGTATTTGCTTGGAAAGTTGTAAAATATGCAAAAACAAATTCTGCAGTTATTGCAAGAGATTTTAAGACTTGTGCAATCTCTCAGGGACAAACAAATGCCATAGTCGCTGTTGAACAGGCTTTGAATTATGCTTGTGATAATTCAAAAGAAGCTGTGTTGGCATCTGATGCGACAATTCATGCTGAAGATTGTATTTATTCAGCTGTTCAAGGTCGTATAAGTCTAATTATTCAACCTGGGGGTTCTGTAAAAGATCAAAAAATAATAGAAATTTGCGACAAATACGGAGTTGCAATGATTACAACAGGAATAAGAAATTATAAACAATAATTATATTTATATTATTTTTCTTTTAATATATCAAGAATTTGCGGATAATGATTAATAACTTTTTGAAGCTGAACGTCATTTCCGCCTTTTTTATTTATGGAAAATAAGGTTGATTCGTTTGTCAGTCCTCTTTCTCTTTCAGGGTTGACGTATGTGAGATGTTTTATGCAATTTTTTGCAACGCATATTTTAGTTCTGTTTAAAATTGCCATTGCCCAAAACCAAATATCATCAGCTTTTGGTGCAAGTTGTAAAAATAATTTTTCATTTAATACATCTTTGTAAAAGCAATTTGCAGGGTATAAAACTCCGCCTGCTCCTGTTAGAAAATGTAGAAAAGACGGCTTGATATTACGAATTTTCTTTGTCCATTTTTTGTATGGTGCAATAGTCCCATCTTTCATAAATTTTATTTTGTGTGCTCTATGAGAAATAATACAATTTGAGTTTTTTTTATGGCTTTCAACTAAAATTTTAAGCCAATCTTTTTCATAGTAAATATCATCATCCGCAGTTACGATAGTGTTATTCGGGAAATTTGTTAGTGTTGGAATTAGCTTTTTATATGAGAATGTATTAGTACACCAATTTATAGTTAGTCCGTTATTTTTTAACTGTAAAACCTTTTGCGGTACATCAGCTTCAAGGTTAGGAAATTCTTCTTTGGATAACCATAAAATAACTTTCCCCGGTTTTACTGATTGGTTAAGTAGGGAGTACAGCGTATAGTGAATATCATACATTCTTTGCGGATATGAAGTCAGAGATACTATCAAATCCTTATCATCACCTGTAATTCCTATATCATTGAAAGCTTCTATCTCTCTATCAATTTCTGCTTTATTAATTGTTTGAAGAGATGTCTTTTTGAACAATCTAAGCATAACCTAATGGTATAATATAAAGAATTATTTGCAAGAGATAAGCTTTTATAATAAAATTTTTTCGGAGGAAAGAATATGGAAATTAAATCATGGGAAGATTATTTTTTAGACTTGGCAAAGACCTGTGCAAGCAGATCTAATTGTATAAGAGCACAAGTAGGTGCAGTAATTGTTGGTGAAGATAAGAAGATTAAAGCGACCGGATATAACGGAACTCCGTCAAAGGTAGAATCTTGCTATGAACGTGGTGAATGTTATAGAATTAAACATAATATTCCATCAGGCACAAGATATGAAACTTGCAGATCAATTCACGCTGAACAAAATGCAATAATTCAAGCAGGACAAGATAGATGTAAAGGTTCTACAATGTATATTTGGGGACATAACTTTATTTGCATTTTGTGTAAAAGGTTTATTGTTCAATCAGGAATTACAAATGTTGTATTGAGAAAAGATGAAAATTCTCCGATTGTTCGTGTAACAGTTGATGATATCAGACGTGAACTTGAAGCTGAATAAAAAGTATTATATTCTTGCTTTTTCATGAAAAATCATTAAACTCATGCAAAGACAGGTAGTAAATTTATATTAAATCGGAATATTTTTCTACTGAATTTGTATGATTTTTGCCTGTCAGGTATGTAAATTTAAAAAGATATACTGTATTATAAATGTAGAAAGGCAGGTAAATATAATGGACAGCTTTTATCCTCAATACGATTTGGCAGCCAGAATTCAACATACAAAACTTGATACAGGTATAGGTAATATGCCATCAGCTCGTATGTCAAGGGTAGAAGACAAAGCTTCTCCTGATTTTAAACAAGTTATGTCAGGCTTGGTGGAAGATTTAAACGCAGAGCTTAATGCTCCTGATAATTTGTTGAAAGATGTTATGTCAGGAAGTAATAATGTCGATATCCATGATGTAATGACTGCCATGGCAAAATCTGAAATAAGCATTAACGTAGCAACTCAAATAACAGGAAAAGTCATTCAAGCGTATGACAAAGTTATGCAAATTCAGGTGTAAAATAGGTTAAGATTAGGAAAAATAAAAAAAGACTTGGGTAAAAACATAATGTCAAAATTACAAAAATTTGACAAATGCTAAGAGGGTAACAAATGGACTTTTCAAAAATACTGGAAAACAAACCTTTATTATACGGAATAATTGGCGGAGTAGTACTCTTTTTGGCACTTGTCGTTGCAATAAGTATAGTCGGAGCTTCCAAAAAACCTGCTAACGGAACTGAAGTTACAGGAGAACCATTGAGCTCTGATGTTGATCTTTTGACTACCGATAATGCGGGGAAAGCTATTGAAATTCAAGCATTACTTGCAAAATATGATATTGCTGTAAGCAGAAGATTAGATGGTACAAAATCTATTCTTTATTTGAAAAAAGGTGATTGTAAAACAGGAAGAAAAGCTTGTTATACATCTGATAGAGATTTGGCTCTTATTCAAATTGTTCAAAGCGGTTTGATGGACCAAAATGTTGGGTTGGAAATTTTTGATAAAGGCGATTTTACTTCAACTAAAGAAGATAAAAAAATTCGTTTATCAAGAGCAATAAACGGTGAATTATCAAGACTTATAAGAAGAATTGACGGTATTGATAATGCATCAGTATTTATTTCAATTCCTGAACAGACAATGTTCACCTCAATGCAAAAGCCTGTTACTGCAACAGTTCAGGTTACTTTGGCAAAGGATGCAACAAAATTGGATCCTTTAAAAGTTAAAGCAATTACAAACCTTTTATTAGGCAGTGTAACAGGATTGACTGCAGAAAATATCGCAATTACCGATACAAACGGTAATACTTATCACAGTATTATGAATGCAGAAGATGAAATGCTTCAGCGTTTGGAAGAAAACGACAAGTATATGACAACTAAAGTAAATCAACAGTTAGACAGACTTGTCGGTCAAGGTAATTATGTCGCTACCGTAAGTACTTTCTTGCGTCAAGCTCCTGTTGAAAAATTTACAATTGATTATGATCCGAACAGAAAAGCTTCTGTTTCTGAACAGACTTTCTCAGAAGGTTTAGGAGATCAGACAAACGATTCTAATAAGAGCATTAATGCTGTAAGTGTATATTTGCCTAACGGATTGCCAAACGGTGGATCTGATTCAAGCCAGAACAGAAATTATTCTCGTACTGCAAGAGAAACTCAATATGGTGTTACAAAAACTCAAACAAATGAATATATTAAACCGGGAGTTGTTGAAGATATTTCAATTGCCGTTACATTGGACAAGAATGCTCTTCCTGCAAATACAACTTTGGAAGAATTGAAAGAATTAATCGCAAAAGCTGCAAGTCCAAAAGTTAATCCTGATAATGTATCAATAGCATTTTCAGATTCAACAGATCCTTATTTGGCATCTGACAGACCTGCAAATCTTCCAAAACCTGATGAAACAGGAAATCCATGGTGGCTTGCAATTGCATTGTGTGCTATTGGCTTGGTAATTGTATTTAAAGCTGTTTCTAATAAAGTTCAACAGGTTCAGGAAGCAAACAGACGTGAAGTTGAAATGCTTCGTCAAAAAGCCGCAGAACAAGAACAACAGTTATCTGATATTAACCAAAGAGCAGCACAATTGACAGAAAGACAATCCGAACTCGCACAAGGTCTTGTTGAACAACAGCAAAGGGGTTATATTCCACAACAAGATCCTGCTCAGTTGGCTGATACATTATCAAGCCTTTCTGCAGAGCTTTCAGGTGCTGATGATGAAACAGGAGAAAAGATTAAAAGCTGGATTGAACAAAGTTAGTGTGGTGTAAATCTCACAAAGCAAGAAAGGAAAGTTTATTTGTCGGGGCAGGTGTAAGAATAAAATAAAATGCATCCGGTTAGCACTCATAAACTAAGGTATAAAAGATGGCAATAGAAGGATTTGATTATAAAGGTTTTGCGCAGAATTTAGCACAGCAGGCATTGGAGTTAATTCCAAAGGATTTTAACGATAATCAGAAAAATTATGTCGCTAATACTTTGTTGAACTTCGCAACAGTTGCCGGTCAGGCTCTTTATGATGATGAATCTTTAGGTTTTAATCTTGATCAAGCGGTATTGATTACGCAAATTATCGCAGAGTGGTCTTTTCATAAATCGGTTGATTTAATTCGTTCAGGTATCCCTCAACAATATTGGGATCCTATTATGCAAAAGATTGCATACACGATTTTTGAAATTGCAAAGAACGCATTTCATCAAAATTTACCTCAAGACCAGTGTTTGCAATTGATAGAACACCATGTTAAAAAGACATATCTTGATTGTATCGCAGAATTAAAAGATAAAAATTTGATTGATGAAGGTTTGATGGAAAAAGCTGCAAGTCAATCCAATATTGATACAATGATGCAGCAACAAGCGGCAGCAGAACAAGCAGCACAAGCTCAAGCAGCTCAACAGGCTGCTCAACAAGGTGGAGTTCCGCAAACTCAGCAGAATGCACAAGTTCCGACAGGCCCTATGCCTTTGGGTTCTGACTTTAAAGTTCTTAAACTTGCAACTCTTGCAATGCTTTTCCAACGTATGAAGCAAGAAAAAGTTCAGACTTTCCTTAATAAATTTAATCCTGATGATGCTCAGTCAGTTATTAAATTTATGGGAATTCAAGATTTGAATTCAAAAGTAGATGCAGGAGCAGCAATGAGATGTTTGCAGGAAATCAAAACAACCTTGCCTGGAGTACATCAAAATGTAACTCCTGCAAAAATAGTTTCAAAAATTCAAAATGTTGCACAATATTTAGATAAATCTCAATTAGAGAATACTTTAAGATCTGAACGTAATAAGGTAAAACGCTTTGTATTCACCGCTTTAGAGGGAGAGTATTATGAAATGCCCCCTAAAGTTGCAAATATTATTGCCACACACTTGGAAGATAGTGTATAATATAGTTAATCATGATTATAAAAAAGAATTCATGCAAGCAGACGGTGGAGGCTGCTGCAGTAGAACAACAGGTTGTTAAAGAAGAAAAAGCACCTGAAGTCAAGGTTGAAGAAGAAGAAATTGATCTTTTTAATCTTGATAACATAGACTTTAAACAGCGTCAGGAAAGAAGACGCGGAGATAGAAGAAGAGGTTTTAGAAGAATTGACGACAGAAACCTCATTTCGCGTGCAAGAGAAGAAGCTCAAAGTATTAAAGAAGCCGCTGCTAAAGAGGGATATCAAGCAGGCTTGGAACAGGCAAAAGCTGATATAGAAGATGTTAAAAATGCAATAACATCTTTTCTTAATGCTAAACAAGAAGTTTTTGATTACATCGCACCTGATATTTTGGAAATAAGTGTTGATATCGCTCAAAAAATCATTAAAAAAGAATTGCAGCAAGATCCTACGATTATTCTTGATAATATAACAGAGGTATTGAAAGGATTGTCGAAGGAGGAATCAAGAATTACTTTAAGAGTAAATCCGGTACAGGTATCTTTGTTGAAATCAGAAATTCCAAATGTTTTGAATAATATAGGATTAGACGCAAAGGTAATGATTGTTCCTGATGAAACTGTTATGGAAGGTGGTTGTATGGTTACAACTACAAACGGTGTGATAGATGCGACAATTGAAACTCAATTGGCAGTAATTAGCGAGGCTCTAAAAGAAATTTAATGGCACAAGATCAAGCTCAACAGCAAGGAGCAAACGGAACAAATTTAAGTGAAGTTTTTATGGCAATATTCGTATTATTGCTTATTGTTCTTTTGCTTGTAGAACTTCCGAATTGGGTTATTAATTTTTGTATAAGCTTGAATATAGCACTTGGTGTTGTGCTTTTGATGATTTCTTTGTATGTTAAAAAGACTTTGGAATTAGCATCATTCCCATCAATCATTTTGATTGGTACAATGTTCAGGCTTGTTTTGTCAATCGCATCTACAAGATTGATTTTGTCAAAAGGTGAGGCTGG
>USJT01000051.1 GCA_900555175.1 uncultured bacterium | reverse complement strand
ACAATTCCAACATTAATTGCTAATTATCAAAAAATGGTTTTAAAAAATCAATTTAAACATGCATATTCTATGATTTCTCAAGCGGTAAAACAAATGGAGGTAAATAATGGTTATCCTTTAGCTTGTTATGTATGGCCAGAATATCGTGGTGGTAATGGTTGCCTTGAATTTGGCAAAGATGGAAATTGTGAAAAGTGGCAAACATCTTCAACTGATCCTTATGGAGAATCATCTGATTGTGGAAATTTTTTGAATGAATTTGAAAAAACAGTCAAGATTGTAAAAGTTTGTGAAAACCATGCGTTAGATCAAGGTTGTATTCCTGAATATAATGGAGTAGATACAATAAAAAAAGCTTCTGATGATTCTATGACGGATGTAGAAATAAATAAAGCTACTGCAGGTACTTCTTGGTGGAGAAAGAATGCTATCGCAAATAACAGAAAAGCTTATGTATTGTCTGATGGCACAATTATTCTTTTGAGTGGTTGGTCAGGTATGCGTATTTTTGCTATTGATGTTAATGGTAAAAAGGCACCAAATAAGTGGGGCTATGATATATTTGCATTTTCAATTTCATCAGATAAAGGCAGTTCTTTAAATTTAATTCCTGCTTATTTGGTATCAGTTGTTGAAAAAGGAGGAAAATCTACTAAGCAAATGATGTATGAATAAAATACTGTTTATATTTCAAAATTTTAATTAAAGAAAATCTTCAAGTTAGTGAATATATTATAAAATTTTTAAATAAAAATATTTAATGAAAGTATTTATATCATAATAAGTTTGTTTATGCTATTTTAATATTATATTGTAAAATTAAAGAGGGATTTTTATATGACAGCTACTAAGATTGAAGATTTACCCACAGTTTACGACCCAAAAGAAACTGAAGAAAAAATTTATAAATTCTGGGAAGACGGTGAATATTTTAAGGCTGATGCAAAAAGCTCTAAGCCTGCATATTCAATGGTTATTCCGCCTCCAAATGTTACTGGCGTTCTTCACATGGGACACGCTTTGGATGAAACTTTACAAGATATTTTGACACGTTACCACAGAATGTCAGGGTTTGAAACTCTTTGGCTTCCGGGAACTGACCATGCAGGTATCGCGACTCAAAATGTTGTTGAAAAGAAATTAAGAGAAAAAGGCTTATCAAGATATGATTTAGGTCGTGAAAAATTCCTTGAAGAAACTTGGAAATGGGCTAATGAACATAAATCAGCTATTTTGGATCAATGTAAACGTTTAGGTGCTTCTTTTGACCGTTCAAGAGAACGTTTTACATTTGACAAAGGTTGTTCTGAAGCTGTAAAAGAAGTTTTTGTAAGACTTTATGAAAAAGGATTAATTTATAAAGGTAAATATATCGTAAACTGGTGTCCTCGTTGTAATAGTGCAATTTCTGATGTAGAAACAGAATATGCAACAGAACAAGGTCACATGTGGGAAATTTCTTATCCTTTAAAAGGAGAAAGCGGTGCAATTATTGTTGCAACAACTCGTCCTGAAACAATTTTTGGTGATGTCGCAATTGCTGTTCACCCATCTGACCATAAATATTCTGAATTGGTTGGAAAAACTGTTATTATACCGCTTTCAGGTAGAGAAATTCCTATTATCGCAGATGAATATGTTGATAAGAATTTCGGAACAGGGGCTGTTAAAATTACTCCTGCTCACGATCCGAATGACTTTGAAGTTGGTAAACGTCACGGTTTAAATCCAATTTGGGTTATCAACAATGACGGAACAATGAAAGCTTGTGGTGAAGTTCCTAAAGAATTGCACGGACTAGACAGATATGAAGCAAGAGAAAAAATTATCGGTATGCTTTCATATAACAATTTCTTGTTGAGAACTAGAGATCACGAGCATAATGTCGGTAAATGTCAACGTTGCGGAACTACTATTGAACCGTTACTTTCTGAACAATGGTTTGTAAAAATGGCTCCTTTGGCTAAAGAAGCTATCGCAGCTGTTAAAGACGGTAGAATTAAATTTGTCCCTGAACGTTGGGAAAAGAATTACCTTGGTTGGATGGAAAATATCAGAGATTGGTGTATTTCTCGTCAATTGTGGTGGGGACATCAAATTCCTGCATATTACCATAACGAAACAGGTGAAATGGTTGTTGCTAAAGAAAATCCGGATCCTGAACATTATACTCAACGAAAGATACTGTTCTTGATACTTGGTTTTCATCAGGTTTGTGGCCATTTTCAACTATGGGTTGGCCAAATACAGAAAGTGATGATTACAAAAAATTCTATCCTACTACAACTCTTGTAACAGGTTTTGATATTATTTTCTTCTGGGTTGCAAGAATGATTACAATGGGATTGGAATTTACAGGAAAAGCTCCTTTCTCAACTGTTTATATTCACGGACTTATCAGAGATGAAAAAGGTCAAAAAATGTCTAAATCTAAAGGCAACACTATTGATCCGGTTAAAATTATTGATAAATACGGTTGTGATGCTTTGAGATTTACAATGACTTCTTTATGTACTTACGGCGGTCAGGATATCAAAATGAGCGAAGAAAGATTTGAATATGGCAGAAACTTTGCTAATAAAATCTGGAACGCTTCAAGATTTGTTTTGATGAACCTTGATGGTGTTGATAACAAAGATATCGATTTTGATAATTTGACAATTGCTGATAAATGGATTTTAGATAAATTAAATAAAACAGCAAAAGAAGTTAATGATAATATTAAAGAATTTAGAATTGGTGAAGTCGCTCACGTATTATACGACTTCTTCTGGAATTCTTATTGCGATTGGTATGTTGAAATTGCAAAAATTCAACTTCAAGATGCAGAATTAAAAGCAAATACTCAGCGTGTTTTGAGATATGTTCTTGATATGTCATTGAGAATGTTACATCCTATAATGCCTCATATCACTGAAAGAGTATGGCAATTAATTCCTAAAGAAACTGAAACTAAAGCTTTAATTGTTGCAGAATTTCCAACATTCAAAGAAGAATTGGAATTCCCTAAAGAAGCTCAAGAAATGGAACTAGTTTTTGATACAATCACATCATTACGTAATGTTCGCCAAAGTTTCAATATTTCACCTTCTATTAAATGTGATATTGAAATTAGAGCTGAAAAAGATGAAAAACCTATTTTTGAAGAAATTGAAGCTTATATTAAACGTCTTGCAAGGGTTGAAAATATCTCTTATGCAGATATGAATGCTCCTGTTCCTCCAAAGAGTGCAACAGCAGTAGTTTCAGCTTCAAAAATAATCTTGCCTTTAGCTGATTTGATTGACTTGGATGCTGAAATCGCCCGTCAACAAAAGAAATTAGACAAGCTTACTGCTGAAAAGAAATCTATGCTTGGCAGAATTAATAATCCAAAATTTGTTGCAAATGCTCCAAAAGAACTTATTACTCAAACAAAAGACAGAATTGCTGAAATTGAAATTCAAGAAAAAGTAATAAATGATTTGATTTTATCTTTGAAATCTTAAAGATTTGTAACGAAAATTTTACGGATTTAATTAAAAACACAAAAAAATAAATTTACTCCTTTTATAGATGTTGTAAAAGGAGTAAATTTATTATGCAAGTTTCTAAAACATCTTTAGATTTAGTAAAATCAGTAGCAAAAAATAATTCAAGATTGATAAATCTTCCGCTAAAAGACAGTTCTACTGCCAAGATATTGTGCAAAGACAATGAAATGGATTGTTTAATCATGAAAAACGGTAAAATAGTGGGCGGATGCGGTGCAAAAGGAAATTCTGAATTTGTGCAAAAAGAACTTAAAAATTTATTTGGCAAATTACAAAATTTGGTAGATGAAGGTTTTGATTTAAATAAAAATTTCTCTGAAATTTTTAGAAAGGTTAAGTAAATTTACAAAACCTTTACAATTTGACAAAGCTCTGCTATTATAATAGTAAGTTTATCAGATAATGTCTTAGACAATGGAGTAAAAATGACATCACAGGAATTAGATTTCGAAGAATTATTGAAAAAGTATGATTACAATTTCCAAAAAGGTGATCTTGTAAAAGGAATTGTATGCGGATATGACAGCCAAGGGGTTATGGTTGATATCGGCGCAAAAACTATCGCAGTTGTTCCAACTCGTGAAGCTGTTGATAAAGGTGAAAATGTTGAAGATAAATACAAAAAAGGTCAAGAATATGAATTCCTTATAATTAGGGAAGAAGATGAAGACGGTAAATTTTTGCTTTCAAGAAAGAAAGTTGACCTTGCTTATGCTTGGAAAGAACTTGAAAAAGCTAAAGAAGCTGATGAAACTATTCTCGGTACTATCGTTGGTATCGTAAAAGGCGGTGTACTTGTTGAAGTTTCCGGTGTTAGAGGTTTCATCCCTTCTTCTCAATTAAGAGTTAAAGAAAGTGATCTTGAGGTAGGTAATAAAATTGAAGTTAAAATTCTTACACTTGATCCTCAACAAAATAATTTCATTCTTTCAAATAAAAAGGTTTATGATGACAGCGCAGTAGAAGCAAGAAAAAATGTATTCTCTCAAATCGAACCTGGACAAATTGTTAAAGGTGATGTTGTTAGAATTACTGATTTCGGCGCATTTATTGACTTAGGCGGAATTGATGGTTTGCTTCCGCTTTCTCAATTATCTTGGAGATGGATTGATCATCCGACAGATATTTTGAGCGTTGGCGATAAAATCGATGTTGAAGTTATTGCAGGTGATCACGATAAACAAAGAGTTTCTTTAAGTTTGAAAAACCTTGAACCTGATCCATGGTTAGAAGCTGAAAAACAAATTAAAGAAGGCGACAAGGTTGAAGGTACAATTACAAGAATTAAACATTTTGGTGCTTTTGTAGAAGTGTTCCCTGGTGTTGAAGCTTTATTGCCTCACGCTGAAGTTGTTGATTTACAAAATCAAAAGGAATGCATTTTACAGGTCGGTGATAAAATTGATACGTATATCTTGAAATTTAATCCGACAGATAAACGTATTGCGTTGACGGTTGATCCTTCTAAAGTTGATGGAAAAGAACCGGAACAAACTGAAGAATAGCTCCTTAATAAAATATATATCTTTAAAGCGGTACAGATTTAGTACCGCTTTTTTATATGAAATTTGATAAAACTGTTCCTCTAAATGTATGATTTTTATTCGATTTATATGTAAATTTTTAGATTAGTACCGTATAATTTTTATAGTAATGTTGACATTTGAAAAAACATTATTATATATAAAAACGTATAGAGTAGTAAATTAATTATAGTAGAAGGAGAGCAATACTATGGGTATGGCAGCTTCGCAAGCAAGATATTTAGGCTTAACAGCAAGAAAGACAAACGTTGAATATGAAGGTCAACAAATAAATCAGGCACGTACAGCGTTGGCAAACCAAAGTGCGAATACGTTTAATGAACTTCTTGCTTTGGAAGTTCCGACTGCTCCGAGTACTCAGGATTATACAACATTGCAGTATTCTTATAAAGATGGTACAACTGCAGAAACAATTACTGATATGACAGAAATTACTGATGATCCTGATTATAATTATTTGATAACTCATTATCATACTTCTGATGTTTATACGGCTATTCAAAATAAATTGTCAAACCCTCAAGTTTTGATTAATACTGCAGGTGTTGAAGGTTCGATAGATAGAAATACTGTTCAGTATGATGCGCAAACTGATGCATATACAATTAACGGTGTCGCTGTAAATCAATATGATCCTTTAGTTGAAGATCAAAGAGCAAATTATGAAAAAATTTGTCAGGATTACCCGTCTTTAGCAACAATTGATCCTACAAATATTATGGTTTACACAGATACTGACGGTGTTATGAAATTTACGACAGGTGACAGTTTGCAAAATGCTGTTGCAGGAACTGCTGATGCTATAAATTATTCAGTTCAATCAGGTGTTCCAACTTATGTTGGTAACTGCAAAGTTTCTGCATACGATGCTACTGACCCTGAACAAAAAGCTGCTTATGAAAAAATTTGTGAACAATTCCCGACAGAAAATTTTGCGACTTCTAATAATATTTACACTTGGGAATATCAAGGCAGAAGATTTTTCGCAAGTGCAGAAGATTTGACATCTGCTGCAATATCTGCTCCTGATCAGACAAAGCCGACTGAACGTCAAAATAAATTGACGGCATATTATGCTGAAAATGTTGAAACAAAAATTGAACAAACTCAAAGAGCTTTTGTTGATTTAGATGAATCAGGCAGACCGCAATCTATAAGATTTGAAGATTCTTCAGCTACTTATGCATTAAGTACAGAAACCAAAACAGATGAAAATGCTTATAATGATGCAATGAATCAATATAATTATGATATGCAAGTGTATGAAAAAAGAATTGCAGATATAAATGCTAAAACAGAGAAAATTCAAGAACAAGATAGAACACTTGAATTAAGATTAAGACAGCTTGATACAGAACAAGAGGCGTTACAAACAGAGATGGAATCTGTTAAGAAGGTTATTGATAAAAATATTGAATCTACATTCAAGACTTTTGAATAATAAATATAAGAGGTTTTTATGGCTTACAAAAACGACAGTTACTTAGTAATAGCAAACAAATTTAGTAGCGCAAGCGGTGATGCTAAAGCTCAATTGTGGGAAACTTATGATCAATTGAGAGATTTAACGGTATCTGGTAATGGCTTGGGCTCAGGTTTTGGCACAACCGGCGGAT
The DNA here is from genome assembly GCA_900555175.1 of uncultured bacterium. GTDB lineage: Bacteria > Cyanobacteriota > Vampirovibrionia > Gastranaerophilales > Gastranaerophilaceae > Stercorousia. The sequence goes on along the minus strand of USJT01000051.1, from coordinate 353 downwards.
TTTTATATAATATTGCAAGTTTGTTAGCTCCATCATCTTTTGCTACTGTTTTTGGTGCATCTCAGTCTATGGATATTCCAGGAACCTCTTATTCATCATCTTTTAATGGCGGTTATTCTTACGGAATTGATTCATTATATAATTATTCAGGTTTCCCATCAGGTGCAGCTCCTATATCTTGGGGATTAGACGGGTACGCAACAGGTGGTGCTTCTTCAATCGTGAGCGGTTGGGGAACTGATACAGGTGTTGCAACAGGTTATGCATCAGGAATAGGTGGAATTGCAGATGTTGCAAGTGCTGCTGCTTACGGGTTAGGTGCAGCAAACGGTTATGGATTTTCTATGAAAAAC
>USJT01000050.1 GCA_900555175.1 uncultured bacterium | reverse complement strand
CGCAGCAACTCCCGCTTTAATTTTTAACTCTTTTTTCTTATTACCATTATCTTTGTTTAATTTTGCAGTCTGGTTTAAATTACTATTGTTAACAGAATTTACTTGCATAATTACACACACCTTCTATTTCTATTTTATCAAAAACACTGAATAAAAAACATTGTCAATTTATCGAATAATTTTAACAAAACTTAATTAGTGGTAAAATGACACTTATACTGTAACAAATTATTAACAAGTATATATTATAAAGCAAAAATAAATATTCAGAGCTATTAAAATATGCAGGAAAAAAATTCTTATGAGCATAAAAATTCCTCAAAATCAAACATTAAAAGATTTTAGTTACGGTAGAAAGTTTGTAAAGGGACTTGCAAGCCGTTCTATTGCCCCGGTAATTTTATTGGAAGCTTGCGTTGAAATCGGCAGAACATATCAAGCTCACAAACGTGGCGGCTACACCGAAGCAAGAGAAAGACTTACTGAAGAAATGCTTGGTGCAGCATTTTGGTTTAGCGGAGTTCCTTTATTCAATGGTCTAATCGACAAATTTGTAGGCAAAAAACTTCTCAAACTTCCTGAAACCAACTTTGATACAGGAAAAGATGCCGTAAGAAATCCATTCGCAAACTATATGAAAAAATTTGCGGATAAAATTAAATTAAACCCTGAAAATGCTGAAAAATTAATTGCTAAATATAAATTCGGCAAAGTAATGACAAGTATTATCTTGGCAAACTGTCTTGTAGGACTTGTATTACCGAAAACAAATCAGGCAATCACAAAATATATTCTTAAAAAACAAAAAACAACCCCTCAACAAAATAATAAACAAGGTTCTAATAACAATACCGTACCAAACTATTTACAACACCGATATACAATGGATGAATTCTTAAACAAGAACAAAGATGTATCCTTCGGTGCAATTTCACCACAAACGTTAATGTCTTTGGCATACAGTTTTGAAAACAATCCGAAATACGGACTTTTATCAACAGATATGGGCGTATGGATTGGTAGAGGCGTATGTGCAAGAAACAGCCACGAACGTACGGAAGTATTGTTCAGAGATATTTCATCAAGCTATTTCTACATGTTCAACATGCCTGTAATTGCTTATCTTTTGAACAAAATCCAAGATGGTAAAGGCACAAGATTAGACCCGATAGCTGCGAAACAAACAACAGATTTAATGAAATCCGTACTAGAACAAGAACAAAGCGGAAAAATGAGTGTTGAAAACTTTAGAAAAGCAGTTCTCGGCAACCCTGATAATCAAAGCTACATAACAAAAGATATTGCAAAAGCCTTGAGAGAAGGAAACGGCACTGTTGAAATTAATAAATTTGCCGAACTGTTGAAGGATGTAAAAGCTAAATATCAGAACGTTGATATTTCTAAATTTGAAACAAACGCAAGAAAAATGGCAAAATTACAACCTGAAAGAGCAGGTCAGGAAATAATTACAGAAAGACAAATTTTGAACGTATTTAAAGAAGGTGCAGTAAATCTTCCTGAATTCTTGAAAAATGTATTTACATGCTCAACATCAGATCAAAACTTGTTCACAGGAAAAATCTCAGAACCTGTATTTGACAAACCTCTAAGCTTTATTTCAAACGAAACATTTATCAAAAAACAAAACGAAATAGAAAGCTATGTAGAATCTGTAATCAAAAAAGCTAAAAACGGAGAAATTACAAAAGAACTTCTCGACAAAGCTTGCAGAACAAACTATGCGAAAAACGCCTTCAACTGGGGCTTAGGTTTTGTAATTTCAGCAGCATTTTTATCAACCTTTATCCCGAAAATCCAATACTGGATTACGAGAAAAATAACAGGTTCTAACGCATTCCCAGGAACTGCAGATTATTCAAATGAAAAGAAATAATATCTAACTCATAAAATTTTTAAGTATTAAATATTCTATCTCCGGCATCTCCCATACCCGGAACAATATAGCCTTTTTCATTCAAATGATCATCAATTGCTGCAGTTATTATTTCGATATCAGGATAATGTTTTTGAATATTTTCAATACCTTGAGGTGCTGCAATTATACAAATTACCTTAATGTTATCAATAGGAATTCCCTTATCCGCATACAATTTTATTGCCTCAATTAAAGAATTACCTGTTGCAAGCATAGGATCAGTAATATAAATATAGAATTTTTCAGGATTTGGAGCTTCCATAGGAACTTTGTTATAATACCAAACAGGTTTTAAAGTTTTTTCATCCCTGTACATTCCGATATGTCTGATACAAGCTTGAGGCAAAATATCAATCGCTTCATCAGTAAATATTAACCCTGCTCTTAATATTGGAGAAATAATTAAGTTTATATCAGGATCAACTGTTTTTGCAGTAAAAGTTGCAAGCGGTGTCGTAATTTGAGTATCTACAAGAGGAAGATTTTTTGCAGCCTCATATAACAAGCAACGTGTAATTTTTCGTGTTGCAATTCGAACCCCCTGACTATCCGTATCTTTATCACGCATAGTACACAAATTTAATAATACAACAGGATTATTGATTACTCTGACCTTCGTCTTGTCCATACTTAACTCCTTCTTCTCTTATCTGAGAAACTTCCTTCATTAACTTATCAAAATTATCCATATTATCCTGCACTTCAGGTAAATGAACACTGTTACTAAAATCGGAAACCCCTGTTTCTTTAGCAAAAAATGACAATTTTGTCGTAATAGAACCGATTTTATCAAACATATCATTTAACAATCCGAGAGAATCATGCAGCCTTTTTGGACTTTCAACAACAATAAGTTTATTTTCCGCAAGACTTTCTTTTGTCGGCGGATAAACTTCTAAAGATTTAGCCCCGCCCATTCCGCTAAATTCAACGGTTGCAATAGAACATTTAGGCAATTCTACATCTTTATCGGTTATAACAACTTTTAAATATACGTCATTAGATACAATCTTAATTTTTTCGATATAACCAACCTGAACCCCCATAAATTTTACGGGAGATCCAACAATCAAACCATCAACATCAGGCATAAATATTTGATAAGTTACAAGCTCTTTTTCTTTTTCATAATGATGAATTTTAACAGCTGCAACAGCCACACATAATATAAAAAACCAAATTACAGCTTCAAACAATATATATTTATGAATTCCCTCAAATATTTTCATAAGCTGATTATACAACAATACATGATTTTTTGCTACTTGCCAAAAAAGTTTTTGTATTATATTATTAAATAAAACAAATAGTGAGGATTTAACTTATGATGGATCAAATAATCAGAGTTGCCTGGGATTTAAACGATAATACAGACAACAGATATCAATTAGTTTACGAAATTGCTGAACTTGCTAAAAAGCTTGTTGACGAAAATCAAGCTAAAAAAGCTCATGATGATTTCAATTTTGAAGAAAATTTTGACACTACTTATAAAAAAGAAAATCCTGTTGAACATGCTATTATGGTAAAAGCTGCTGAAGCTGATGACGACAGATTAGTAGGTTAAGTTTTAAATAAAAAAGCACAGGTTTTAATATATATCCCTGTGCTTTTTTGTGTTCAAATTATTTTTATTAGAGAAAGTATTCCACTTATTTTTAGATTACGAGGGTTTAATGAATAAAACAATTGAATTTATCAACTCAAAAACAGACAATTTTAAGCCTGAAATAGGGATTATTTTAGGTTCAGGCTTAGGTGAACTTGCAGATGAATACTGCGATAAATCAATTCCTTACGCAGAAATTCCAAACTTTTTAAAATCAACAGTTCCTGGACATAAAGGCAGACTTGTTTTTGCAGAAATTGAAAATAAAAAAACAGTTATGATGCAAGGTCGCAACCATTTTTATGAAGGTCATACAATGAGTGAAATAACATACCCCGTAAAAGTTATGAAAGGACTTGGGGTAAAAACTCTTATTTTGACTAACGCAGCAGGAGCTGTAAATGAAAGTTTTAAACCTGCAGATTTGATGATTATAACCGATCATATAAATAATATGGGAACAAATCCTCTAATCGGGCCGAATGATAGTAATTTAGGGGAGCGTTTCCCTGATATGACAGAGGTTTATAAAAAATCATTGATAAAACTTGCTGAAAAGTGTGCAATAAATCTAGGAATTACAATACAAGAAGGAGTTTACTGGGCAAATTCAGGTCCGTCTTATGAAACTCCGGCTGAAATAAAAATGATTAGGAAACTTGGCGGAGATGCAGTTGGAATGTCAACAGTTCCCGAAGCTATCGTTGCGAATTACTGCGGTCTCAACGTTCTTGGAATAAGCTGTATTACAAATGCCGCAAGCTCTGAAACCAGCGGAAAACTTTCTCATGAAGAAGTTATTGAAGCTGCAAACATTGCAAAAGCAAAATTCAAATCTTTAATTTTAGAGATTATAAAACATTTATAATAATATGTTAAATACTGTAAATTTTGTATATACTCCCACTTGTCAAAAAATTCTGTTCAGTTAAAAATACATGACGGGAAGGAAAAAGATATGCTAATCGGAAATATAAATTATGATGTGGTAAAACAGCGACAAAAGTCAACCGGAGATTTATCTCCAAAACGTGTTCCTCTTTCTTCCGAGTTCATGTCTTTAAAAAATCAAATAAACGAGAGACCTTTAAAAAGTATTTCAAACGAATTATCTTTTAAAGGTCTTTCTTTTAGTGGGGGAAATTCTCAAAACAAACCCGCTAAAAAAGATGATAAAATGAAACCTCTTTTATACACAGTCGGTGCTTTAGCCGCAATCGGATTAGGGCTTCGTTTCGCACCAAGCTATAAAAAAGCAGGAGAATACAGCGTTAATGAATTTCTACAATTCTCCCGCAAATATATGGGATTTAATAAAAATACCCCAAACGGCATAAAAGAAACCTCTATCGGTCAAGATCTTTATGAACACATTAGAGATTCTCAACTTACTAATAAAATGGTCGAAATTAAAGGGGATAAAATTACATTCCATAAAAAAACAATTCCTCAATTAGTTTGGGACGGTTTAATTTATCCTTTCAAAATCTTACCTGCAGATATTTTAAACGGTACAGTTGAATTAATCGGAAAAATTAAGCCATTCAAAAATTGGGCAAATAAAACAAGAGAACTTCCACTATTTAAAGGAATAAGACAACGTTCAAAAATTGATGCTGAAGTAAATTCATTGCGTGGATTATTTGAAACAGCAAAAAATTTGAAAGGCAAATCAGAAAATGAAATATCTTCAGCACTATTCCAACGTTCAGTAAAAATGTTTGACCCGTCAACAGGCAACTATGACACAAAACACGAAAGATCTTTAAACAGATTAGTTTCAGGTTTGCCTCCTGCAATATTCCTTGCAAACGATGCCTACAACTTGTCAAGAATGATGGATGATGACAAAAATTCAGCATCTCACGAACAAAAAGTAAGATTTAGACAGGAAATGGCAAGAATAGGCTTTAACGCTTATATTACATTAATTACACTCGGAGCATTAAACAAATATATCAACAATTCAAAAATGGGAATTATGTTAATGACTGCATTAACAACCCTTACAACAGAAGCCTTCTCTCGTGTAATCAACGGAAAACATATTACAAGATTAACTCCTGAAGAAGCACGAGCAGAAAACAAAAAGAATAACGCTCCTGAAGCAGATATCAAACCTGAAGTAGCATTCAAAGCATCCGAGAACAAAAAAGATGACAAAGAAAAAGCTCAAAAACCACTTCTATCATTTGATACAATTGTAAAAGCATTAGCCGTAATTATCGGTGGCGGTTTTGCTATAAAAGGAGTTAGAAAAATCTCAGCAGTTAACAACGCTTGGGAAAAATTCGCAGGTTTCTTTAAAACTAAATATAATCACATAACTCAAATTCAAGATTTCAAAATTCCTCAATAAAAATATATTAATCTTTGTTAAATAAATATAATTTGGGCATTAATAAAAATTTAATAAAATAACAAAAGTTCTTGAAGACAACGGTTTTGTAGAACTTGCTAAAAAATACAGAACAGTTGCAGATACTGCGAAAAATCCTGACGGAACAATAAGCTTAGGTGTTAAAGACAAAAAAATCAAACCTGCCGTAAACTTCTTCTTAGCTCCATTCAAATTTGTATGGAAATACGGCACAATGCCTTATAAATTCGTAGATGATGCGATAAAATCAATATTCGGGAAACAACATAAAGCACCGAAAAAACAGGTAAAAGATATTTCAGCACTTGCAAAAAGTATTGAAAATATCGGGAAAGAAGCAACCAAAAAAGATTTTAACCCTGAAAAATTCCAATCATACGTAAAAGATAATATTTTAAAAGCCTTCAATATAGACACAATGTCAAACGTCTCAAACAGCGAACTTTCAAACCTTGCAAAAACCGCAGCACTGGCAGAAAAAATCTGGTTCTTGATGACAGATAACTACAATATGGTAATGTTAAAATCAAACGGTAATGATGTTGAAGGTGCTAAAACAAAATTCAAAGAAAGATTTGTTCAGGAAGGTTCAAGATTATTCTACCAAACATTATTAATTGACCTATTCAACAGCACATTTAAAGCTCAATATAACAAGTCACTCTTCGGAATGAGCTGGATTACACTAACAAATACAACAATGGGTGAATGGTTGACAAGAAAATCAGTCGGAGTTCCTGTTGGTACTCACTCAAGAGATCAATTAATCGCCCTTGAAGAAAAACAAAATAACGCAACAGGATTTGTAAAATCATACTACAACTTTATGAAACGCTTAACAGGTAAACGTCCTATTAAGACTTATGAAGTAAACAAAGAAGAACAATTTGGCGCAACCGTTAAAGCAGAAGAAGCAAATCCTCCTGCTCAAGCAGTCAATTTTACAAACAGCCAAGTTCTCAATAAAATTATAAAAGGATAAAATATTATGATTTCTGCAATTAATTTAACAGATAACAAACGTCATATTGTTCTAGGTTCTGTCGGAGGAATAGCTTGGGGTGGCAAAGAAGTTTATAACACATTTTCTAAAATAAAAGAAAGCAAAAATTCCTATATATATATAATGAAAGGTTATTATATAAATAATGAAAAAACTCTTGAAAAAGATTTAAAAGAAAAAAATAATACAGAAACAGAAATAAAAAAACAAGTTTCTCTATACAAAGAATTACGCAAAAAAGATATACAACAATTTAAATCTAATTGTCGAACTCAAGTAAACAGAATTAAAAAATTTGCACCTCT
>USJT01000049.1 GCA_900555175.1 uncultured bacterium | reverse complement strand
AATTTGTCTGTTATGATGCCTTATTCAAGCAGATTAAAATATGTTTCTGATTGGTATGCTCAATTGTGGGCAGAATCTTTAGGTAAAAATAAAGATAAAAACGGAAATGATGTTCATATCGGGCCTACTCCGATTAAGGCATTGGGTGCAACTGATCAGCATTCTCAAATTCAGCTTTATAACGAAGGACCAAATGATAAAATTATTAATTTTATAAGAGTTGCACAGTTTGATAATACTCTTGAAATTCCGAATATATTTGAATATACAGGAATTGGTTATCTTGGCGGGGAAAACTATTAATCAATTGATTAATGCTGAGGCTGATTCTACAAGAGTTGCTCTTGCAGATTACAACAGACCGACTGTTACTATTACGCTTGAAAAAGTTGACGGTTATAATGTCGCTCAGCTTTTGTATATGTTAGAGGTTCAAACTGCTATTGCCGGTGAATTATATAATATTGATACATTCAGTCAACCAGGTGTTGAGCAGGCTAAAAATTATACTTATGCTTTAATGGGTAGAGTTGGTTATGAAGATTCTGCTCAAACTTTGAAAGAAAAAATGGCAACTGTGTAGGTTTATTTTTATAATATTGAAATGTGTTGTAAAATAATTAAATGATAAATATGTTAAAAAAAATTTTTGTAATATTTATTATGCTTATTGAAGTTTCTGTTTCAGCTCAAACTCTAAAGGCTGGTGTTTCATTGACAGGTTCTGTGCCTGATTCATTTTACGGAAATTGGCGCGTAGTTGCAAAAATTGCAAAACAAACAGGCAGCACAAATTTTAGACCTCAGGCAGTTGATTTTTGGAACTTATCAAGAAGCGGTGACGTCATAAATCTAAACAACCCGTTTACAGGAGCGAGTGCTACTGTTAGACTGGATTATGTTGAGGGAAATGTTATAAGATTTACTAAAATTGGATCTTATGACGGTAATAAAAAATTGACGGATACTGTTGATTTAAAACTTACCGGAAATACTTTTACAGGTGTGAATTATTTAACTCTTGAAACTTTCTCAATTAAAGATAACTCTTTGATAAAAAAAGATACGGCAACTTATTTGTTAAAAGGTGAAAAAATTTCAGGAACAAGTATTACAGGGAAATGAGGATAAAATATGAAACAATTGAGCTTTGATACAATTATTCTTGGTGGCGGACCGGCCGGTTTATCTGCTGCAATATATGCTGCGCGTGGTGCTGTTTCGACTGCCATTGTTGATATAAATATGCTTGGTGGGCAACCTTCAAATTATTTGGAATTGGAAAATTACCCTGGGTTTCAAGTAGTTGGTGGGTTTGATTTGATGGAAAAATTTGAGGAACATGCTGATAAATTCGGAGTTCAAAAATTCCCTATGCAGGAAATTCAAAGTGTGGATTTGAAGAGCAAAACAATTATTACAAATGAGTATGAATTTAAGGCAGGTACTATAATTATTGCAACAGGTGCTCAACCTATGAAATTAGGAGTTCCGGGGGAAAAGGAATTTGTTGGCAGAGGAGTTAGCTATTGTGCGGTTTGTGATGGCGCATTTTATAAAAATAAGGTTGTTGCTGTTGTTGGCGGTGGAAATGCTGCTGTTGAAGAAGCAATGTATTTAACAAAATTCGCTGATAAAGTTTATGTAATTCATAGAAGAAATGAGTTGAGAGCAGACAGAATTGTTCAGGAACGTGCTTTCAAGAATGAAAAAGTTGAATTTATATGGGATTCTGTTGTAAAAGAAATTAAGGGTGATAATCTTGTAAATACAGCGGTTTTAGAAAACGTTAAGACAAATGAAATTTCTAATTTGGCAGTTAATGGAGTTTTCCCTTATATCGGAATGGCTCCTAATGTCGAATTGTTTAACGGACAGTTAGAACAGGATTCAAGAGGTTTTATTGTGACAGATGAGACTATGGCAACTTCAGTTGAGGGGGTTTTTGCAATAGGTGATGTAAGAACAACTCCTTTAAGACAAGTTATTACCGCTGCTGCTGATGGCGCTGTCGGGGCTGTTTATGCGGTTAAATATCTTGAAACTCATAAGGAAGCTGTTTCTGCTTAGACAGTTAAATCAATAAATTTTTCTTGTTCTCCGACATTTGTGATTTTCAATTTGTTTGTATCATTAGGTGAAAATTGAAAAATATTCGCAGATGAAAAGAATGCAGGACGTTTACCGTTTTCATAAGGGGTTATTGTATAATCAACCCCTTTTTTAAATTTCCCGTTAAATAATTCGACAATTTTGTCTACAATTTTATTCGGAACTGCTTCTAATTTGCCGTTGTTATTGAAACCTCGAATGTTAAAGAATATTTTAGGTTTTGTATCTTTATTGATGTATCTTGAATATGTTGTAAGTTGTTTATTTAACGCATTAACTTGACCGTCAATATTTGTCGGTACATAATGCGATAGTACGCATAAATTTTCTCCGCTTTTCAATTTTATAACTGCTCCAACAGAATTACAGCCATGTAAAGCATCTGTGTAACTTGTTGTTATACCATTCTTTCTGATAATTGCAGCTGTACATTGGTTCATATCTGTGTGGAGAATACTTTTATCTCCGTTGCGTGCCATTTTGTTTAAAACCATTTCAGGCATAGAGTTAATACTTGCAATGTTCTTTTTTGCATTAGCCGTAAGTTTTGGCAAGACTTTTCTTGTTAAATTTATAATTCCTTCTACCATATTTATATAAAGTATTTTATTGAAAATTAATTGTTCAAAATTTGTGTTGTATATATTATTGTAACAAATAATTTTTTGCAAAAAAAAGTTGCCTGAGATTAGGCAACATTAAATAAACACGAGGATATTAAGAGAGAGAGTATAAAATATAAACCTTTTTCTTTAATCTTTTATTCTTACACATTTAAGAATTAGATTATGACTTTTTTTAATATCCAATTATTGTTTTCCCGATTGTAATTTTTAATTTCCCTTACATTTATATAAAGTATTTTGCGTTATTGAAATTTCCTTTTTCGTTTTAAATGTTACATTTTTGTTACATAAAATGTATTATTGTCAACTTGGCTAAATGATGTTATAATTTTATTATTAGAGAGGGCAAACATGGTAGAAAACTATTCAGGTTCTAAGTTTAATATAATTTCATTCTTAAAAAAGGCCGTTGCTGTTGGTGCTTCAGATATTCATTTGCAGGTTGATGAACATCCTGCTATAAGAATTGATGGACGAATTACCAAGGTTGACATGCCTGTGTTGACTGAAGATGATATTTCAATAGCTTATGATATCCTGTTGCCTGTCCATTTTAAAGGAAAAGTTAATTCCGTATTTGACCTTGATTTTGCCTACGAAATACACGGCGTTTCTCGTTTTAGGGTAAATTTAAGCCGTCAGTTAGGTAAGAGTGCTTTGGTTATAAGAACTATTCCTTATAATATTAAAAAAGTTTCAGAATTGATGTTGCCTGAATCTATCGAACAATTTGCTACTTTGAATAATGGACTCGTTTTGATTACAGGACCTACCGGTTCAGGTAAATCTACGACAATTGCTTCTTTAATCGATTATATTAATATTAATTATCCAAAACATATTATAACTATTGAGGATCCTGTTGAATTTATTTTTTCAAATAAAAGATGTCTTGTATCTCAAAGACAGGTTTTGATTGATACTCCGTCTTTCCCTGATGGTATAAAATATGCCCTAAGACAAGATCCTGATGTTATATTTATTGGTGAAATCAGAGATAAAGATACCGTAACTGCGGCTTTAAAAGCTGCAGAAACAGGACACCTGGTTTTTGCAACAATTCACACAAATGACGCAATTCAAACTGTAAATAGAATTGTTAATATGTTTGAGCCTTCTGATAGAGAATTTGTAAGAGGTCAATTGGCTTCTATTTTACGTGGAACAGTTTCTCAAAAACTTGTTCCTATTTCAGACGGCTCTGGTCGCCGTCCGGCATGTGAAGTTCTAGTTGTTACTCCTACTGTTAAAGACTTTATTGAAAAAGATAAATTAGAAGATATTTATGAACTTGTTAAGAAAGGTTCATTCAACAATATGATTACAATGAATGCTTCTTTATATCGTTTATTTGAACAAGATTTGATTACTGAAGATGTCGCTATGTCTTATTCTGATAACAAAAATGAACTTCAACAGATGTTTAGAGGTGTATTCCACGGAACTTCAGCTTACAACGGATAAGTTGCTAAGTAAATTAAAGAGATAGTTGTATGAATAATTTTATTACTGACGCTATAAATCTTAAGGCTTATAACTTGAGTGAAGCTGATAAGATTATTGTTATGTATTCAAAGGAAAAAGGACTTATAAGGGGAGTTGCAAAGGGTGTAAAAAAGCCTAAAAGTAAACTTGGCGCAAGAATGGATTTGCTTGTCGCAAATAAGATTATGCTTTATAAAGGTAAAAATCTTGATAGAATTTGTCAGGCTGAGGCTTTGAATACGTTTAACAAAACTCGTCAGAATATGGATAAAATCTTTTATTCCATGTATATATCTGAAGTGGTTAATAATTTTGGAGTTGAAGATGATCCTTGTTCTTCCGAAATTTATCAGATTTTATATAAGGCTTTAGACAAAATTTGTAATGCTGAAAATAATATCGAAATAATGATTGCGGTTATAAAATTTCAGTTGAAAATGATGCTTGTTTCAGGCTTGGGAGTTGAATTAGACAGTTGTCTTTGCTGTGGTGAACCTATTAAGGATGAAAATATGTATTTTTCTTCTCAAATGGGTGGAATCTTATGCAAAAATTGTAGTGAAAAATATAATCAACATACCTTAATGCATTATAAATTAAGAGATTTTTTAAATTCTTGTTTGCAATATGATTTTGATTATGAATCTGATTATGACAAGAAGGCTAATGAGAAGGTATGTAATGTTTGTTTTGAACTTTTGAAAGAATATATTGATATTCATTCTTCTAAAAAGTTTAATTCTACAAATATTTTACAGGAAATCAGATAGGAGTGTATGTAAAATTGTTTAAAAACTTGTTTGATTTATCTTATAAGCGTAAAGGAGCAGAAATTTTTGGGTTTTATCTGGTTTATTCAATATTAGGAGCATTTGTTGCTGGGATAATATGCGGTTTAATAATTTCAGCTTGTTATCCTGAAGCAAAAACATTTGAAGATGGTACTAAATTGGCACTTGTTTATGGACCTGTTTTGGCAATTTTGTATGGAGTTGTGATATCTATTGCAATAATCGCTGCAAAAAATATTTTTAATTCTTTTCATGCAGTTCTTTTAACAATAATTGCCGTTCCTCTGTTATATTTTGGTGGAGCATCTATCGGTATGATTCCTATTGCTTTTTTAACCTCTTTTGATAGTAAAAGTTAATAGTATTTGGGTTATTTAAAATTCTGTTTTTATTTTGAATAATTAATTAAACATTAATTTCAATGATTTTTGTAAAATTAACGTTAAAATATAATTATACGAGTTTTTGTAAAAGGAGTTGACGTGTATGCCAAATTTTGAAAAGTTTACTAATTATTCTCAGGAACTTTTGAATTCAGCCGGTGCAATTATGCAGGAACATCGAAATTCAGAAATGCAGCCTGAGCATATTATGCTCGCTATGATAAAAGATAGTGGCGCTATAAAGGATTATTTGATTGAGCTAAAACTTTTAAATCAAGGATTTATTGACAAAGTTGTTTCTGTTGTTAATTCTTTCCCGACTATATCAGGTCCGCCTTCAGGTCAGGTATTTCTATCAACGGTAACATATAGATTGTTAGATCTTGCAGGTCAGCAGTCTGAGGAATTTAAAGATGAGTTTATCAGTGCTGAATCTATATTATTAGCAATGACAAGGTTGGATAATAGCCCGATACAGTTGCTTTTGAAAAATTATAATGTAGATACAACAAAAGTATTAAATGTAATGAAAAAAATAAGAGGTAATAAAAAAGTGGATAATAAAAATGCTGAAGAAAATATGAAAGCGTTGGAAAAATTCTCAACTGACTTAACCGCTTTGGCAAGAAAGGGGAAATTAGACCCTGTAATTGGCAGAGATGAAGAAGTTAGAAGAATTATTCAGGTCTTAAACAGAAGAACCAAAAACAACCCTGTATTAATCGGTGAACCGGGTGTTGGTAAAACCGCAATTGTTGAAGGTCTTGCTCAACGTATAGTTCGTGGAGATGTCCCGGAAAGTTTGAAAGATGTAAAACTTGTATCTCTTGATATGGGTGCATTAGTTGCAGGTGCAAAATTCAGAGGAGAATTTGAAGAACGTTTGAAAGCCGTATTGAAAGAAGTTGAAGAATCAAACGGTGAGATTGTAATGTTTATTGATGAATTGCATACGGTTGTAGGTGCCGGAGCAACAGAAGGCTCAATGGATGCAGGCAACTTGTTAAAACCAATGCTTGCTCGTGGAGTGTTAAGAACAATAGGTGCTACAACTGTTAATGAATACCGTAAATATATAGAAAAAGATCCTGCTTTGGAAAGAAGATTTCAACCTGTATTGGTTGGTGAACCATCAGTAGAAGATACAATTTCTATTTTAAGAGGTTTGAAAGAAAAATATGAAGTTCACCATGGTATAAGAATTTTAGACAGTGCCTTGATTGCAGCTGCAAAATTGTCTGATAGATATATCACTGACAGATTTTTACCTGATAAAGCAATCGATTTGATTGATGAAGCTGCATCTTCTTTACGTATTGAAATTGATTCTATGCCTGAAGAAATTGATAAAATGATGCGTCAAAAAATTCAGTTTGAAATTGAACGTGAAGCTTTGAAAAAAGAAGATGACGATGATGCAAAAGCAAAAGTTGCCGATTTGACAAAACAAATAGATGATTTAGAAGGTAAAATTTCTAAATTAAAAGCTCAATGGGAACAAGAAAAAGCATCTATCACTGGTGAAGCAGGTATAAAAGAAGAAATCGAAAAAGTTAAGAATAAAATTGACGAAGCTGAACGTAATACAGATTTGCAAACAGCAGCAGAACTTAAATATGGCAAACTTCTTGAATTGGAAAAACAATTAAAAGCTGTTCAAAATAAAGAAAAAACAGATAATAAATTGTTAAAAGAAGAAATTGATGAAGATGATATTGCAAATGTTGTAAGTAAATGGACAGGAATTCCTGTTACAAAACTTGTCGAAAGTGAAAAACAAAAACTTTTGAACATGGAAGATATTTTGCATAAACGTCTTGTCGGTCAAGAAGAAGCTGTTGATACAGTATCAGATGCAATCCGTCGTG
>USJT01000048.1 GCA_900555175.1 uncultured bacterium | reverse complement strand
AAGTGTTGAATTTAAAAATGAATTTACAACATCTTTAATATCAAGTTCAGGACAGCCTGCAACAACTTTAACCCCGTTTTGGTTAAATATTGCGATTGGTCTTGCACCCATTCCGCCTGCAAGTACAATATTTGCACCTTGTTCAGAAATCCAGCTTGCACTTTGGCAGCTAACTCCTTCTTCAGGAACTTTGTTTTCAATATTCAAAATCTCTTTTGTATCAGGATTAACATCTACAAATGTGAAAGATTCACAGTGTCCGAAATGTGCGCATAGTTTTCCGTCTGCTGTTGGTATTGCAATTTTCATAATTTGTCCTCCTTTTAATTTTTCTATATTTGTTTGAAGCAGTATGGCACTTTCGAGTGCTTCTGTTTCTGTTATATTATGTAAATTTGCATATTCTCGTAAAATGTTTAAGATGTTTTCATTAATTCTTCTGTTAAATGGAACTTTTTTTAAGCAAGTTCTTTTTCTGCCTGCATTAACTCGTTTGCCGCCCCATTGATTTTTAGGACAATTAAATTCTCCATCAAATTTACAAAATTTTTCCATAAGTCAATAGTAGAATATATATTTGAATTTGTCAATACATTTTCAAGTTTGTAAAAATTTAAAAACAAAACGAAACGGCCAAAATTTATCAATCTTGACCGTTTATTATAGAGTTTTGGGGTTGTATATTATTCATTATTTAGAAGAAGATCCGCCTGCAAGCCAACCGATTACAAGACCTGCTGCAGCTGCAATTCCACCGAATTTTAATGCCTTATTCCATTTGAAAGATTTAAAAGCTTCTTTTATTTCTTTAGGTGTACCTTCCTTCAAGGCTTTTTTAGATTCATCCCAGTTGTCTTTTATGATATCTGAATATTTGGATTTAAGAGATTCTATATATCCTTTTTTAGTATCAATACGTCCTTGGTATAGGTTGAGAAGATGTTCTTTTGTTACGTGTTTTTCAGCTATTTTTTCTGCTTTTGCTGCGATTTCTTCTTTTGAACCTTTTAGGTTGAATGTTTCTGCATTATCAATAAAGAATTTTTTCAAATCTTCTACTTTTGCATCTTTTGGTAATGCTTCAATTTTTGTTTTGATAGCTTCAAATCTTTTTAATTGATTTGCATTATGTTCAATAGAGTATTTATTATTTACAGCTTTGTTGCTTTGTTCTGCAATTTTTTTGATATCGATTTTATCTAATTCAGGTTTAGCAAGTTCTACTGTTGCTTTTGCATCAGCAGGTGTTTTTATATCATCAGGAAGTAATTTTCTTACATCTTCCGGTAAGTCTTCAAGTTTTTCTGCATTTGCAAGTTTTTTGATTGCATTGTATTGATCTAAATCTTTAATGCCTAAAGTATCAAAAGTTGATTTTGCTTTTTGTGCATATAATTCTTTGGCCCTCTCTAATTTTAAGTCTTTAACTGATTTATTATTTATACTTTTAATAAGATTTTCATCAACTTTACCGTCTTTTATAGGATTTGTTCCAAAGAAATAAACACCTGCACCTGTGCCTAGACCTGCTACTGCACCAAGTTTTAAACCTGTGCCAAATCCTGAGCTGCCACTTTTTTGAAATGTATCAGTTTGTGGTTGTTGATAACCTTGAAATACAGGTTGTCCTTGCATTTGCCCTTGAGTTGGCATTTGTGCAAAGTATTGTTGAGCTAAAAAATCATCGTTATTTTTTGTAGCGTTCAAATTGTTGTTATACATATTTGAACCATATAAATTAGCACCGTATAAATTTGAAATTTCCCCTGTCATAACCTAACCTTTCAATAAATTAAAATAACCTAACCTTGTATATATAAAAAATTTTTGTCAGGTAAAATTGCTTTTTATAGAAAAAGTTAGTTAATAATTTGTTACAAAGTTATGGATGTAAATAATTTTTCAAATTCGGGGAATGATATTCCAACCCATTCAAACCCATTAATTGATAAAGGTTTTGAACAAATCAAACCTGCCACATACAAGCTCATAGCAAGTCTGTGATCATGATATGTTTCAACTTTTATACCGCCATTGAGAGATTTTTTGCCGTTGATAATAAATCCGTCAGGAGTTTCTTCTATATCTGCTCCGATTTTTTTAAGTTCAGTAACGACAGCTTTAATCCTGTCAGATTCCTTGTTTCTTAAATCCTGTGCATCTTTAACAATCGTTGTTCCATTCGCTTGTGTTGCTAAAACTGCTATTACAGGAAGTTCATCTATAAGTCTTGGAATTATTTCGCCTTCAATAGTGCAGGAATGTAATTCGGAATAAGAAATTTGAATATCTCCGACATCTTCGCCTGAAATATTCTTTTTATCAAGAATTTCTATATTTCCGCCCATTTTTTCAGCGACTTCTAAAATTCCTGTTCTTGTCGGGTTAAGCCCTACATTTTTTAATATTATTTTTGAATTTGGAACGATTAATCCTGCAACAATAAAATATGCTGCGGATGATATATCTCCGCAAATTTCAATAGTTTTTGGTTCAAGCTCTGATTCTTCTATTGTAACAGTTGTATTATTAACGGTTATATTTGCCCCCATGTATTTAAGCATTATTTCTGTATGGTTTCTTGACACATAAGGTTCTGTAAAGGTTGTTTGTCCGTCAATATTTAGCCCTGCCAATAATATACAAGATTTTACCTGAGCTGAAGCAAGTTTTGAAATGTAATTAATCGGTTTTAATTCTTGTCCATAAATTTTTAACGGGGCTTTGAATTCATTAGATTCTATTTTTGCCCCCATAAGTGATAATGGCTCGATTACTCTTTTCATCGGTCGTTTTGAAAGACTTCCATCTCCGATTAATGTAGAATTAAAATTCTGTCCTGCAAGAATGCCTGACATAAGGCGCATTGTAGTGCCTGAATTCCCGCAATCAAGCGGAAGTGGCGGGGCTGATAATATGCCTTTTGATTTTACAATTAACTCATCATTTATAAATTCAGCTTCAATTCCTAACGCTTTGCAAACATTAAGTGATGAATGTGGGTCTTGCCCGTTTGAAAAATTTTTAATTACAGATTTACCCTTAGCAAGTGAGGTAAACATAATTGCTCTATGTGAAATTGATTTGTCAGAAGGAATTGTTACAGTTCCTTTAAGCCCTTTATTTGCGCTATTTATAATTTTTTGCATAAAATAATTTTAGCATAAAAGAAATGTTTGTGATAGTATAAGCATACTAAGATTAAACAATCGCTAAAGAGGGGTTGGAAAGGTTGTGTGGGAGCAATTCCACCGTGGGTTCGAATCCCATCCCCTCTGATTTTAAATATTTTTGGTTTAAAATCTCAACATTGAAAGGGGTAATGATGAAAATTTTTTCGGACTATTTTTCTAAGGCAAACAGGATACAAAGACAGATTAACAAAAGAACCGCAAAGAGAATTCAAGAATATGTTAGTTTGCTCTGATAAGCTTAATTCAGAACAACTTACTCGCAATTTGGATTCTATCTCAAGATATGCAAAAAGACATGATTGTAAATTAAGTTTTTCGCC
Source organism: uncultured bacterium (assembly GCA_900555175.1). GTDB lineage: Bacteria > Cyanobacteriota > Vampirovibrionia > Gastranaerophilales > Gastranaerophilaceae > Stercorousia. Next base: position 3,868 of record USJT01000048.1, on the reverse strand, counting down.
AGTAGAAGATTCTTTTGAAAATAAGATTAAAATGGATGTTTATAAAAAAGGTGTAAAAATTGTTGATGGTGATGACGCTTTGCCTTTATGTGTAATGAATCGTGAAACTTTATCAGGTGGTGATGTATTGCCTAAATGTGATTCTGATAAGAATTTTATGGATACCATTAGACGGATTACCCAAAAAGTAATTGGTAATGATTTAAATTGGTCTAATAAGTTATCATAATTGTAAAAAAGTTTGTATATCAGACTATTTTTAGAAAATAGCATCTGAATTATAACTATGTGCCAACTTTTTTAATGGTTAATTATAAAGAGATGCTGAAACAAGTTCAGCATGACAGGGGTATATATGGGAAATTTTTTGTGTAAGTATATGCAAAGTTTGCTTGACAATATTGGGGCTATATAGTATTGTGTATTAAAAAATTTCTTATCGTATAGATATGTTTTATAGCATAAATGGTTAAATATATAAAAATTATGAAAGACAAAATAGATAATTATTTAAAGACTAGAGGATTATTATTTTTTGTAATTTTTATTTGTGTAAATATTATTGCAGTTTTGCCTGTTAATAATATTATTGTTGATATATTCTCTCATTTTAGATTGCAATATTTGATATTTTGTTTTTTATTTTTAGTTTTATTTATATATTTATCTTGTTTAAGCAAAAAATACATAGTTTATTGTGTAATATGTTTTGTTTTGATTTTATCGAATTTGTTTGAGATATTCCCATATATTGGAAGATATGAACATTTTAATCCAGGTAATACAATCAAACTTGCGCTATATAATGTTTTGACATCAAACAAAAGTTATGACGATTTCCTTGTCAGCGTTTCTAAAGAAAATCCTGATATTATAATTTTGCAAGAAACAGATGATATTTGGCTTGAGCATATTAAAGATTTAAAAAAAAGTTATCCATATTATATAGAACATTCAAGGTTGGATAATTTTGGAATTTCGATGTATTCTAAAATTCCCTTTACAAGTACTGATATAGAATTGTGGACAGATTTTGAAGTTCCTGTTGCAGTTGCCGATTTGCAAGTATTTTCTAAAAATTTAAGGATATACGGAATTCATACACTTCCTCCAACGGGTAAAGATTATTTTAGAGTAAGAAATGAAATGCTAAAAAAAATAAATACGATTTCATCGCAAGATAGTTCATACAATCTTATCTTTGCAGGTGATTTTAATACAACTATTTATTCAAATTCTTATAAAAAATATATAAAATCCACAGATTTAAAGGATTGTCAAATTTTGGCTAAAAATATTAACGGGACTTGGAATGCATTATATATCCCTATTTTTAGAATTTCTCTTGAACATGTATTAATTTCTCCAAAAATATTGATGAATTCTTTTAAAATCGGTAAAAATTTTGGAAGCGACCATTTACCTGTATATGTAGAATTATCTTTTTAAATATTTTATATAACTAAGTTTTATGATTTTTTTGTGAACTTTAGAGAATTAATTCATACTTTAGTGGTTAATATATAAATTTAATGTTTATGTTATTATTTTTATATGGATAAAATGTTTTCAAATGAGATGAATGTATTAAAAGCTCTGGCTATCTTACTTGTTGTGTCAGGGCATTTGGAATTTTCTTTATTAGGAATTTTCCCGCCTTATTCTTTTCAGTTATCTTTATTTTTCTTTATTTCAGGTTGTTTGTTTAAAGATAAATATTTGACAGATGTCGCAACATTTGTCGAAAGACGTATAAAAAGCCTTCTAGTACCATATTTTTGGTACAACTTATTTTATATGCTGGTTACAATTGTAATCGCAAAATTGACAGGCAAATTCTGGGGGATGCCTTTGAGTTTCAAAAACTTTTTTATTACTCCGTTTTTAAACGGGCATCAATTTGACCTGTCTTGCCCTTTGTGGTTTGTTACACAGTTATTTATGACAATGATTACTTTTTTATTTTTGTTTAGAGCTTTGAATGCTGTGACAAAAAATAAATTTGTACATTTAGGATTTTTCGCAATTCTCGGAGTGCTGGCAATTCCTTTTGAAAAGTGGTTTGCGGTTACTCCTTTAATGTTAATAGTTATAAGAACTATGTTTTCTATGTTTTTTGTATATTTGGGATATTTTTATACTCATTATATAAAAGATAATTATAATATTTTTACACCAAAGTGGTTTGGTATTGTGTTTGTTTTGCAATCTATACTTTGGATGTTTAACAGAGATTATGATCCTGAACATGGAATTGGCTTGAGTTATGTACTTGTTTGGGCAAGATTTGATGATCAGTTATTTGTTCCTGTTTTGACTGCTTTAACAGGTATTTGGGCTTCTTTATTTACTGTAAAAATCCTTTATCCGTTTGTTAAAGATATAAAATTTATTCAAGATATGGGAAATGTTACATATCATATTATGGCAAATCATTTGCTTGTTATGTATATAATGACTGCAATTTTTATGTGGATACATGGTATTCCGATTGCAGAACGTGCAAATCACGATATTTATTGGATTTATAACCCTGTTCAGACAACTTATTTATATTTTGTCGTAACTATGGTTGTGACAACTTATGCGGGTGTAGGATTAAAGAAATTACATCAGTTAATATTTAAAAAATAATGATATTTTAAAATTTATATACATTGCTGCTATTGTGAATGTAAAAATTACAAATTTTATAGTTATTCCGAACTTGTTTCGGAATCTATAATAAATTAAGAGCAATATATTCTATAGTTTTATAATCTCATTACCAAGTTCAAGTATTTGTGTGTGTAAATTTTTAAGTTTTGAATTTATTTCTTTATATTCATTAATGTATTTATTTTTATCATCCTTTATTTTTATCATTGTATAATTACTAAATTCAAACATATTCGTAAATGAGCCCATAAAATTAAAGTAGTTTGCTTTAAGGGTGTTTACTTGTTCTTTTAAAATTGCTAAGCAAGTATCCACAAATCCTCCTTTTTATTAGTTATGTGCCAATTGGCGGTCGACTATAGTCTCATAATTACATACATTATTTTATATGTCAAGTGATGTAAAAGAAAAGTTTGCAAAAAGATTGATATCAATACGCAAGGAAAGAAAACTCTCTCAAGAAGAGTTAGCATTGCTTTGTGGAGTTGATAGAACGTATGTTGGTAGAATTGAGAGAATGGAAAGAACTCCAAGTCTTGTTGTATTGCAAAAAATTGCTGATGGTTTAGGTATGTCACTTATAGAGTTGTTGAATTTTGATTAATATTTTTGCTGGGTTAAGCGGCACGCTTACATTTTGCCAAGACAATAAAAGATTTTTCGTATAACCTGAGTGGTGGATTAAACGGCACGTTTACATTTTGAGCCACATTGCATCATAAGCGTTTAATCTTACTGTTAATTCTTTATTTTCTACTCTTGCACGTACCATTTTATCTGTCAGAAGATTTTTCAGGTATATATCTTTTTCTTTTTTCCCAAAATTGTCGTCTGTAAATATTACTGTTGCTTTAATTTTTTTGTTTGAAAGGTTATTTATTACAACTACTCTGTCTTTATCTGTTGCGCGAACATAGGCAAATACTTCAGGAGATTTGGTTTTTAGCTCTACAAATGAACCTCGGGAAATTACAGGGTATTGTTTTCTGACTTTTATCAGTTGTTTTACTCTTTCATATACTCTGTTGTTGTATGTGCCTTTATGATTTACCGCATCTTCAAAAGTTTTTTGTGTAATCGGACCTCTGTTTATGTCACGGCTGTCAAAGTAGCTTAGCATTTTGACTTTATTTTTTACATCTTTGTCATTTTTTTGTTTTGCTTCACGAAGTTTTGCGCTTTTTTTAGCGTTTGCAAAATTATTTTGAAT
>USJT01000047.1 GCA_900555175.1 uncultured bacterium | reverse complement strand
GCCAATGAACCACTTATTTGAAATGACGGTAGGATTTTCAACATTCTTACATTTCGGATTTTCTATATACTACACCCCAAGCCTTAAGCCAAAAGACATTCTAAGCATAATGCGCGAAAAACAAATTGAATTTATGATTGTTGTGCCTGCATTTTTAAAATTGTTGAAAACAGGAATAGAAACAGAATTAAACAATTCATCAAAATTTGTTAAAGCAGCCTTTAAAATATTATTTTTCACAGCAAAATTTATTCCGTCATATAGAATTAAAAAATTGCTATTTAAAAGAATTCATGACAAATTTGGCGGACATTTTTCAGGTTGTATATCAGGTGGTGCGCCATTAGATGTTTCTGTCGGAGAATTTTTTGAAAGAATCGGGATAAAAGTATATCAAGGATACGGGCTTTCAGAAGCAAGTCCTGTTGTTTCCGTAAATTATGACAGACGAGGAGATATTGCCTCAGTTGGCAGACCTCTCAAAAGTTTTCAGGCAAAAATAGATAAGGAAACAGGTGAATTATTGCTCAAAGGTCCGTCTGTTATGAAAGGTTATCACAATCAACCTCAAATGACCGCAGAAGTCATAGATTCCGATGGTTGGCTTCACACAGGAGATGTTGCAAAAATTAGCAGACAAGGACATATTTATATAACAGGAAGAATTAAAAATATGATAGTCCTTTCTGGCGGGAAAAAAGTGTTCCCAGAAGAAGTCGAAAGCGTATTTGAAAAAAGTCCTCATTTTAAAGAAGTTTGCGTTTTAGGGCTTAAAAAAACTTTTGGTGTGAAAGACGGCACAGAAGAAGTTAGCGCAGTAATCGTTCCTAGCCAGCAACTTTATGATGAACTTGATTGTGACGCTGTCGAAAAATTAATCAAATCAGAAGTTAAAAAATTGTCACTATATTTGACTGCTTACAAAAGACCTGTTAATATAATAATCAATAGAGAACCTTTACCGAGAACTGCAACAAATAAAATTAAGCGTAACAAGGTAAAAGGACTTGTAACAGCATAAAAATTTTTGATGGAGATATCAATGAAGAAATTTGGAGTATTATTAATCTTATTTTTATTAGCAGGAATTCCTTTTTTAGCAAATGAAGCAACTGAAACAAGCACAGATACTTCATCCTCAGAACAAGTAGAGGCATTAGACCCATCAGAAATTACTCAACCAACCGGTGCACCTGAAAAAACAGAAAAATCTCTTGTTGTTCCGCCAAAATGGACAGATTTTTGCGAATCAGGTTATGAAAATGCTGTGTATAGAGATAGCCATGACGTGTTTAATATTATAAGCTTTGTAAAATCAGAACGATTAAAAAAGAATTACTGGGCTGAACGCCGTGTAAGCTTTGAAAATTATTTAAAAACTTGTAATGCGTTGGATGATGAAGCAAAAGTTACTTGCTATCAAGAACTTACAAAATCCGAAAATCAAAAAAATGATTTATACAAGATTAAACGCGATCAACTGTTGTATGAAGATAACATTGAAATCCACAGAAGATATCGCTAATCGTTAAGCAGCAGCTTCTTCTTGTTCTTTATCTTTTTTGATAAATAAGAATTCACCTTTGTAAGATGGAGCTGAACCGTTTTTATCTTTGCCTGCAGCTAGGCTTATTATGCTGTTAAATTTTGTTGCTGCGTCATTTTTTTGAACATTACCAACGCCTTCATTTAATGCAACCGTAATTTTGCCATCAACATTTTTATGCGCATTTTGAGCAGCTTGAGAATTCAAGTATTGAATTGATTTCAATACATCTTGGCTTAATTGAATTTGTAATCCTGAATTATTCATAGCAACCTGACGTGCAACAGAAACATCAACATTACCCTTATATAAATCAATATCAAGAGCTTGAGCTCTGAAATTTATACCTGATGAAGAGGTATTATATTGGCTGTTTTTTTCTGCAGCACGTTTCAAAATTTCATTTGAAACCTGTTTTAATGTTGTTGTATCAATCCCTAATTTGTATTGTGCATTAAAAAGACCAATTGCCATATCTTTAAATCCCTTTTCTATTTGTTTCCTTATTCTATTTATCGGCTTTTGTGGAGATAAACTTTAAATTTTAGAGTTATTTTTGTAACAATACTTAACAATTCTAAAATTCAAGGCAATTTTTCGCAAATGATATACTTTATATATATAAGAATATATAAAAATAAGCGAGGTATTATGGGTTTAGATAATACTTTATACACACTCAGTAATGTAAATGCTCTGCTTGGCAGTGCCGTAGGTTTTGCTGATGCAAAAAAGAACGGTGCATCAACAGGCGACGCCCTTATGGATTTTGGGTTTAACATTATGAACGGTGCTATAAGAAACGAAGCAGCAAGAGATATAAGACAAAATACAGGCAGCTATCTTGGATATGCGGTCAACTCAGCTGCAGGATACGGCAATCCTGTTGCAAACGCTAAAGGTACAATGGGTTTAATCGGCGCATCAATGATTACATCACCTTTCGGGATTTTCGGATGCGGGTTTAATCCTTATATGACATCAACTATCTACGGCTGCGGGCCTTGGGGCGGAGGATTTTGCTGCGGCTGCGGACCAGGATTTATGTTTGGCGGTCCGTCATTTTTCGGAGTAAGAGGATTTTTATGCTAATCAGCAAGCATTAATTTAATTTTTTCAGAAACACCATTGAGAATTTTTTCAGTGGTGTTTTTGTTTAGTAGAATTTGTTGAACAGCAGTATTCACGATTGTATTAACTTCTTTTTGATCCTTCATAGGTGTAAAAGAAGGTTCTATGTGATTAAGTTGTTTTGCACTTATAACACGAGCTTTTGAGATAAGATTGTTTTCATAATAAGTTGTATAAAAATCATCTTTTAACGCTTTTTCATTAACTGCCAAAACATTTGTCAATTTAGCAAGCTCTAGTTGATTTTCTGTATTTGTCAAAAACAGAGCAAATTTTAATGCTTCTTGTTTATGCTTTGCACGTATAGGAATTACAAAATTCATCAAAGAAAAGTCATTTTGACCTAATTTGCCGACAATTTGAGGTGCAACATCCGTATCTTTATAAGTTGACGGAGCATTTTCTTTAATCATATTCAAGAAATTTGCACCTGCTTGAAAAAACACAATCTGTCCTGCCATATATTTTTCTAAAGCTTCACGATGAGTTTGAGTTACAGACTCTTTCGGAATTAAATCATTTTCATATAAGTTTTTAAAATATTCAAAAACTTTTACGGAATCTTCTGAATTTATATTCGATGCCGTTACGCCATACTTATTCAAAATTCTAAGCATAGTATCATTTTCGGTAATATTAGGTAAAAGCACATAAGCGCCTGTTTTTTCTTTTATCTGCGGCGCAATTTTTCCTAAATCTTCAAAAGTTTTAGGCATTTCAACCTCAGCTTCAGATAACAATTTTTTATTATAAATAGTTACGGCAGAAGTTGCATACCAAGGAAGAGAATACAATTTGCCGTCTGATTTGAGTGAATTTATAATATCTTTATTAAACTGCCCAGTTAAACTTTCATCAATGGCATAAAGTGCACCTCTTTGAGCTAAAAGTGCCGAAAAGTCAGGATTAAGATTGATAAGATCAGGCGGATTGTCACTCAAAACTGATGCCAAAGTACGTTTTTCGCCTTCCGAAAACGGAACATCAATCCATTTAATCTTAATTTCAGGATTTTGTGCCTCAAATTCTTTTATAACTTTATTCATATATGGCGAAAAATCGCTCATTTGCAAAGTCCAAAAAACAACCTCGTTATCAGAAGTTTTATTATTATGCACAGGAGTTGTTATCCCGACAAGAAAAATCACACACAAAATAATACATATTTTTATTACAAAACTTTTCACTTTATACCACTCACTTTTACCTAACCATGTTACAATTATACTATGAATAATCTATTTACGGAACTGGAAAATCAAAATAAACAAATTCCGCTGGCAGAACTTTTGCGTCCCAAAACGGTAGAAGAATTTTTAGGGCAAAGTAACGTCATATCACCAAATAGCCCGATATTAAATCTTTTAAAAACAAACAGACTTTTTTCGATGATTTTTTGGGGAACTCCCGGTTGCGGAAAAACTACCCTTGCAAGATTAATTGCAACAAAAACAAATGCAAATTTTATTGAAATTTCTGCAGTAACCTCAGGTGTAAAAGATATTAAAGATGCGGTTGAAAATGCTAAAGAAGCCTTAAGAAGCGGAATTAAAACAATTCTTTTTATAGATGAAATCCACAGATATTCCAAAACTCAACAAGATGCCCTTCTTCCGCACCTTGAGAACGGAACATTATTTTTAATAGGTTCAACAACGGAAAATCCGTCATTCCAAGTTGTTCCCGCACTTTTATCAAGAGTTCAGGTTGTAAGATTAAACTCTATTGACGATGCAAGTATGGACAAAATTATTAAAAAAGGGTTTGCATACTTGGCAAAACATTATCTTCCAATGGATTGCGAAAGCGGAGCAATTGATTTTATCATAAACCTCGCTCGAGGAGATGCAAGATATGCTCTTAATGTTGTTGAAAACGCTTATTTCGCAAGTGATTTGAAAGACAACAGAAGAAATCTAACCGTAAAAATTATTGAAGAAATTTGCCAAAAACGTAACACAAGATATTCTCAACAAGAACACTATGATTGCGCCTCAGCTTTTCAAAAAAGTCTTAGAGGAAGTGATCCTGATGCCGCAATTTATTATCTTGCAAAAATGATTGCAGCAGGAGAAGATCCAAGATTTATCGCGAGAAGATTGATTACATGCTCGGCAGAAGATGTCGGAAATGCCGATCCAAATGCCCTAAATGTCGCTATTAACGCCTATAAAGCCGTTGAATTACTAGGACTTCCAGAGGGTAGAATTCCTCTTGCACAGGCTGTCATCTATGTTGCAAGAGCGCCAAAATCAAATGAAACAGTAATGGCAATAGATTCAGCATTACAAGATATCTCATCAGGCAAAGATTTTCCGCCTCCAATGCACCTTAGAGATGCTCATTACAAAGATGCAAAAAACTACGGATTCGGAATAGGTTACATATATTCACATGATGCTCCAGATATTAAACAACAATTTTTACCTGACGAAAATATACAAGATAGTTACCTTGAATTTTACTGAAATATATTGTATAATTAATATGTAGCAATTTATAAGGAGGCTGGAATGTTGAATTTCAAAGCGTTAAGGGTTGCCCCCCCCCCGAAAAGGTCGCTTATTATAAGGGGTTAAGAGGCTTTACATTAGCTGAAGTTTTAGTAACTTTGGGAATTATTGGCGTCGTGTCTGCAATGACAGTACCGACTTTAATGCAGAATTATCAAAGAAAATCTTATGTTACTCAATTACATAAGGTATACAACGAAATGTCACAAGCTGCTATACAATTTCAAACGGATAGAAATGCTGTTAATCTTAGAGAAGCAGGACTAAATAATTCGCTTGAAAATGGATATAATTTTATTAAATCATATTTCAAAATAGTTTCAGACTGCGAAGATTCTTTTACGCCTTGCATGGCAGATAATTATAAAAAAATGAATGGGACTAATATTTCTTTGTCTAAAGTATATAATATTCATAAATGCATAACTATTGCAAGCGGAGCATCAATATGCATATATAAAGGTGTAGGCAATATCCTTAACCAATTTGCCGTAGACATAAATGGACAAAACGGCCCTAATATTGCAGGAAGAGATTTATTTTTGATGTACATTTATAACGATGGAACAGTTGATGATTTACGAACAACATGCAATGAAGACAATAGTGAATGTGCAATTTGGGACGGCAGCGAAAATCCACCTAATCAAGAAGAACGGGAAGATGTTTTTGAAAAAGCTTGTAAAGGATCAAATACATCATTCCATGGTTGTTTTGGTAAAATTCTAAATGATAATTGGGAAATGACGTATTAAAAAAAGACCGATTTAAAAATCGGTCTTTTTTTATTGAGCTTCCTTTTCTTCCATCGGGATTGTTAATTTTTGTCCAATTCCGAGTTTGTTCGGATCTGTAAGGTTATTTGTCTTTAACACAAGAGATTCTTTTTCCTTACTGTATGAACCGTAAAATCTAATCAAAATACTTTCCATAGTGTCGCCACTTTGAACTGTGTAAGTTTCGTTATCAGCAACAGGTTCTGATTTATCGGTAGAAGAAGGAATAAAATTAAGACTTAATTTTTCTTTCTTAACAGGAATCGGAGAAGAAGCCAATTTTTCCTTCAATGAATTAAATCCGTTTGCCGAGAAGCTTATCATAACAGTTAAAATAAGCATAACAACAGCACCTACAATAAAACCTGCGGCAAGATAAACACTAGGTGATTTATCATTCTTTTGGTTATTAACTTTGAAATTTTGCCACAAAACGTCTAGTTCTTTTTCCTTATTAGGTCTGACATAAACGCTTGGCGAATTATCGTACTGGTCGTGACGGTAATGAGATAATGCCTCTAATACAGCCATTTTTTCCTTAGATAAATTTGATCTTCTGATAGTTGAACTCTTCATTTTTCCATACCCTAATAATAAATTGTTCTTAATAAATGAAATATATCATAAGGATATTTTTAATTCAAGTACTTATAAAAACGTTACAATTCAAGGCTTTTCGGCTTAACTTAACTTAATTTAACATGCTTCTTGATTTTTCTCATTTTTAATATATTATTAAAATACACAAACTAGCTAGAAAAGGAAATTAAAACTATGTCAAAAAAATGTGATGTATGCGGTAAAGCACCGATTAAAGCAGCGAAATTAACTTTCTCGCATAAACAAATTGTTCATACTCAAGAACCTAACTTACAATCTGTAAAAGTTAATGTAAACGGAACTGTTAAAAGAATTAAAGTTTGCACATCTTGTTTAAGAGCAGGAAAAGTTCAAAAAGCTGTTTAATTTTTAAATTATCAAACATTTAAAACAAAAAGTCCGAAATTAAATTTTCGGACTTTTTTAATTCTTTAAATTTATCTCATCTCATTACATAACAGATTTTCTGAAATATTTATATTCAAATACAAATTGAACATCTATATTTTTATCTCCTGTTTTCAAATTTGAGATTTCTTTAAACGGAGCAGTAAATTCAATTGCACTAATTATAGATCTGTCAGTCAATTTATCCCCTGATGATTTTGCAAACTTGTAATTTTGCAAACTCCCGTCAGGTCCGATTTCAACTATAATAATAGCTCTTGAATTACGACCTGATTTAGGCGGACACCAATTGTCCTTTATTGTTTTAGATGATGAAGATACAAATTTTTTCATTGAATTAGCAAGCTTAGCAGTCTCTTGCGGTGTAAGCTTTGCTTTAGCAGTTTCTGTTGTTTTCTTTTTAGGGGCTTGTACAGCTCCAGGGATAGCATTAAACACCCATCTGTGTGCATAAACTAAAAAAGATTCCTGAGAAACAGGTTTCATGAAAACTCTCGGATTTGCAAATACAGCTTGAGGTTTATACTCATTTATATTATAAGGTCTAACTTGGATTACTCCAATATAATTATTATT
>USJT01000046.1 GCA_900555175.1 uncultured bacterium | reverse complement strand
TGCACCTGATGCGGCAGGTAATAACATATTACATATCATATCTGCCATTTCTGCAGGTGTTGTATGATTTACTTTAAATATATTTGTTTGTGGTTTTTTATCAAATTTTTCAACAATTTTTTTGGCAATAGCTACATCATTTTTTGTACCAAATACAATTAATTCGTTAGTCACAGGATTTGTTGTAACTATATCTTTTGATGACAATCCCGGTTTATTTATTGCGTAAATATTTTTATTCAAGAAATCAGCAAGAGCAGCTGCGCTGATATATTTTACAGGGATTAAGGTCATATCTTGTTTTGCGAAATTAAAGCCATCAGCATCTGCCGCAGCAATAATAATTGTATTACCATCAACAACATAATTAAGATTATTGATTTCCATAACCATTTCAAAGGCTTTTTGTAAAGGAACGTCAACCAAGTCAAGAGTAACTGTTCCACTTACAGAGTTATGGAAAATGATATTCATGCCTGCTTTATCCGCAAACATTCTCAAAACTTGTTTTACATCCGAATCTCTCAAGCTTATATTTATTGCCGGATTATGTTTTATAAAGCTTACATCTCCCTTTAATCTTAAAGAATAATCTGCATTATTATCTCTAAGTTCCGGTTTTCCGCTATTGCCTGTGCCTGAAATATTAAAATCTTCCATAGCGAAAGCACACATAGCACTGTTTGAAAAAACAAACGATGCCAGCATCAAACCTGCTATAATTTTTCTTGAAATTTTATTTTTCATATCTGCTCCTGCTTTTTATTTATAACCTTAATTTTTTTTAATTTCTTTTGCTTCCAAATTTGTTTTGTAAATTTGATATAGTATTAAAATTAATACCTTGTGCGGTAAATATTTCGCCAACACTTGCCTTATAAACGTTTGCTCCATATTGAACCGTAACAGTATCTTTCCCGATTGATAATATTTTATATCCGTTTATAACATCTCCGGTTCTTACAAGATAATCAGAACCTGTGATATTCAAAATTGCAGACGGATTAAATTTATCATACATAATACCTGAAACTTTTGTTGTCATTACATTTGTAGCTGTTGTATCAACCACAATTGATTCAGGCGGAGGTGTTAAAAATTTAGCATACTTTGGAGGTTTAGGTTTCGATTTAGGCTTTGCCGCAGCCGCTTCACTTCCCGGCAAAAACGGATCAGATCGTCCCATATCAACAATTGACATTGCAACCATTGAAGAATTATCCTCAGTCTTAGCCGATGCGGCATCATCATCTGGAGCTATCGCAGCATTTTCACCGTTATTGTCAACATTTACAGCTCCAGGTTGTTCACCTGCTTGAGGTGCCGGAACATTTACCAATGAATCTGTTGCGACATCAGCAGTTTCATCGCCTTTCGTGCATCCTGTCGTATTTACCATTACAACAGCAAGAAACAACACGACCAAACAAGCTCCGATTTTTTTATTTAAGCTCCAAAAATGGTCTTTATTATCCTCTTCATAAAACCTGTCTATAAAATTTTTACTCACTTGCCACCTATTTCTTATTATACAGTAACATTATAATAAAATATGGATTTTATCATATCGATTATTTGGTGTATTTAATTAAAAATTAACAACAAATAGTAATTTACTATATTGTAACATATTTTAAAATAGGTTGCAAAAAAGTTAAATATATTAAGACGAGCTTAAAAATTATAAATTATTGAAAGTTATTTGTAATTGTATGCAGATATTCTAAAATTTGATCAAAATATTTTAAATCCGAATTACCATCAATAACAAAGTCTGCATAATCACGTCCCGGAAGAACATATTTTTCGCCGGCACTAAGCAGATATTCCCATTGTTTTATCGCATTTTTTTCATTTTGATTTCGTTCTGCTTTAGCTCTTTTTATAAATCTTTCGCGCCTGATATCATTTTCTGTTTCTATGTAAATTTTTATATCAAATACGTCTTTAACATCTTTATACATTGTTGCAATACCTTCAACTACAACAACCTTGTTAGAGCTAATCTTCAATGAATTTGGGATAGAAACACCGGTACCGTTTGGAACATACCTTGGTGCCATTATAGTATAACCGTTTGCAAGTTCTTCCAAGTCAGTTTTCAACAATTCCAGTTGAAAGCTGTCAGGAGAATCAATATCATAACCGTTATCAGTTAAATTATCAAAGCTTCCGTATTTTTCAATCAATGCAGAAATGTCGTTAAAATAATTATCCGTACTTAAAACAGAAACAGGCATTGAAAGTTGTTCAATAATATTTTTTAATTCTCGACAAATTGTCGATTTACCTGATGCAGATTCTCCAGTTATACCAATCAGGAAGCGTCTTGACGGATTATTAATCAATCGTCTTGTAAATCTTGAGATAAATGTGGGGTTAACTTCTTTAAATATCGGTGACTCGCATTTTTTATCATACGCCAGAATTTGTTTAAATTTTGTCTGAAGATAAAACGCGAGAAGTTCTCGTCCGGTTTTTGAATTGAAGTCTGGCTTCATTATCTTATCGCCGGAATTAAGTTCTTTTTCAATTAATACTTGCATTGTATCATCCATATAAATATAAATTTGTTATGAAGGTAATAATACATGAGAAAAAAATTTTTTGCTAGTGTAATATTAATAAATTTTACATATGCAACAATTATTTTACACAACCGCCTTCTATTTTATAAATTTTAACATCTTTTAAGAACTCATCTTCAAAGAGAATTGTATCAACAGAGGTAATTATAGTTTGAGTATTTGGATTTATCGACTTTAATAAATAATTCTGCCTTATATCATCAAGTTCTGCCAACACATCATCCAAAAGTAATACAGGTTCATCTCCTGTTTTAGCCGTAATTATATCCAGTTCAGACAGCTTTAAAGCAAGAACAATTGTTCTTTGCTGTCCTTGAGATGCAAATTTAGTGGATTCATTCCCGTTAATATAAAAAATTATATCATCTCTATGAGGACCGACACAGGCTTGTCCTCTTCGCATTTCTTCAATTTTATGTTCCAATAAAGAATTTTTAAAAGACGCCGCAATATCATCCAGTTCAAATTCTTCGCCTAAAAAAGAACAATCATACTGAATTTTTAATTCTTCATTTTCACTGATAATGCGATGTTTTTCACGTGCAATTCTTTCTATTTCCTTCAAGAATTTTTTTCTGAGAAAGATTATATTACTACCCGCTATCACAAGCTGTTCATTATAAACATCCAAAAGAGTATCATTAAGTTTGCCGGTTTTTAAATACTCTTTTAACAAATTATTTTTCTGGATTCTGATTTTATCATATTTTGACAACCTGTCATCATAAACTGGATAAATTTGAGTAATCGCTCTATCAAGCCAAGCCCTTCTATCAGAAGGGTTCCCCCTTAACAAAAGCAAATCTGAAGTTGAAAAAAGAACCGTTTTCAATACGGATTTAAAATTCTTCGGAGTAGTTTTAACTTTGTTTAAAGCGATTTCACGTTTTTTCTCTCTTGAATACGAAAAATCCAATTCGACGTCCGTATCAGCTTTTAATAAATTGCAATTAATTTCTGCTTTTTCAGCATCAAAATTAATTAATTCTATATTATTTGAAGTCCTTGGGGATTTTAAAGTCGAGAGCATATAAATACTTTCAAGAATATTGGTTTTTCCTTGAGCGTTTTTCCCGATAATAAGCACCTTGTTATAAGCCAAATCAAGACTCAAATTCTTGCAATTTCTATAATTTGTAAGTTTTAAATCCCTCAATCTCATACAAAAATTATACCCCAAATATATGATTTCCTGATTTTATATGGACTAATATTAAAATTTTTTATATAATAAATATATTAAATTGCAAAAAATTTAAGGAAAAGCCATGTTACCGATTATATCAGAAGAGAATGCAGCTGAAGCATTTATTGAAATATTCAAAGATATGCCAGCTTGGCGAAAAAAAATGATTCACTACATAAAGGATGAAAATCCTGAAATAAATACTGCGATTATAGAAGCTGCAAACAAAACTGAGCTTGACCCAAAAGCAATAGCTTTAGGGGCTTATATGGCATACCATTTAATAGAACTTGCGATGAAAGATAATGATTCATTAATGGATTTTCAGGAAGGATAATAGAATGTTAATTGAAGAACTTTTAGAGAAACTTGTTGCTGATGGAGGTTCAGACTTACATATTTCAGCGAACTTACCTCCGGCAGCTCGTATAGACGGTAAATTACAAAGATATGATTATCCGCCGCTTAGCCCGGATGATGTTGAAACATTACTGTTCCCAATGTTATCAAATGAACAAAGAAGAACTCTTGAACAAAATTGGGAACTCGACTTTTCTTACGGGATTGAAGGTTTAAGCCGTTTCAGGGTAAACTTCTACAAGGATAAAGGTAATTATGCAGCAGCATTCAGAACAATTACAGCAACCGTACCTTCCTTTGAAACTTTGGGACTTCCTGAGGTAGTAAGAAAAACTGCAGATAAGCCAAGAGGACTTGTACTTGTAACCGGTCCGACAGGTTCAGGTAAATCAACAACACTTGCAGCAATGATTGACTACATCAATACAAACAGAGCCGAACACATTTTGACAATTGAAGACCCGATAGAATTTGTTCACACATCAAAACAAAGTATTATCCACCAACGTGAGCTCGGGATGGATACAAGATCATTTACAAACGCTCTGAAATCTGCATTACGTGAAGACCCTGACATCATACTTGTAGGTGAAATGAGAGACCACGAAACAATTGCCTTAGCACTAACAGCAGCAGAAACAGGTCACTTGGTATTCGGAACCTTACACACGTCTTCAGCTGCTCAAACAATTGACCGTATCATTGACGTATTCCCTGAAGGACAACAACAACAAATTCGTGTACAGCTTGCAAACTCACTTGCTGCAGTATTTGCACAAACACTTCTACCAAAAGTTCAACCTGACGGAACTAAAAAAGGTCGTGTAATGGCTCAAGAAATAATGCTTGTTACACCGGCTATTTCAAACCTTATCAGAGAAGCAAAAGCTGCACAAATATATTCTACAATTCAAATGAACCAGGCTCTCGGTATGCAAACTCTTGAAATGGCTTTGGCAAATCTTTACAAACAAGGAGTTATTACAATAGAAGATGCACTTTCAAGATCTTCAAGACCTGATGAATTGAAACGTTTAATGCAATCTGCTTAATTAATAACAGAATAATAAAATATTATAATAATAAAAAAGCTTTCTTATAAAAAAGAGAGCTTTTTATTTACAGTTAATTCTATCTGACCAAAAGTTATCATTTTATATTTTTCAAAATTTTGCGAAGAATTTGTTTGTGATAAAATAAAAATATAAAAATTACTAAATAAAAAAGGAAGATAAAAATGACACAACAATTACACGAATCAGGGTCTACAAAAGAACAAATCAGACAAACAAGAATTCAAAAACTTGCAGACCTTGCTGATAAAGGAGTAAACCCATATCCTTATTCTTTTGACAAAGATGCAGACGCTGCATTTTTGCAAGATAAATACAAAGATCTTGAAGCAGGTGCCGAAACAAATGACAAATACTCTGTTGCCGGTCGTGTTATGGCTATTCGTAACACAGGTATGTTTATCGACTTAATGGACGCTTCAGGTAAAATTCAGATTTTCTCTCACAAAGAAAACTTGTCTGAAGATATGATGAAAATTTTAAAACTTATTGATATCGGTGATATCGTAGGTTTTACAGGTACAATCAGAAGAACTCCGAGAGGAGAATTATCTATAAAATCAACATCTTTAAAATTGTTATCAAAAGCACTTTTGCCTTTGCCTAACAAACAAATCAGTAAAGAAAAAATGGAAGAATTAACTCATTACCACGGACTTACTGATGTTGAACTTAAATATCGTCAAAGATATGTTGATTTAATCGTAAACGAAGAAAGCAGAGAAACTTTTAGAAAAAGAAGTCTTATTATTCAAAAGATAAGAGAATTCCTTGCTAAAGAAGGATATTTGGAAGTTGAAACTCCGATATTACAGACAATGGCAACAGGTGCAAATGCAAGACCGTTTACAACACACCACAACGCACTTAATATGGATTTAACTTTAAGAATTGCTCTTGAATTATATCTAAAACGTTTAATCGTAGGCGGTATTTCAGAACGTGTTTATGAAATAGGTAAATGCTTCAGAAATGAAGGTATTGACACTCGTCACAACCCTGAATTTACTATGATAGAATTATATCAAGCATATTCTGACTACAACGATATGATGACTTTAACAGAAAATATGGTTGCATACGTTGCTCAAGAAGTTCTTGGCACAACAAAAATTAAATATGGAGAAAATGAAATTGATTTAACTCCGCCTTGGGACAGAAAAACAATGCTTGGCTCTATTAAAGAAGCAACAGGTATTGATTTTATGGAAATTTACAGCGCAAAACAAGCTGTTGAAACTGCCAGATCATTAAATGTAACAGTTGATGACGGAATGAACTGGGGACAAGTAGTTGAAGCTGTATTTGAAGAAAAAATCGAACCTTCATTAATTCAACCTTGCCATATTCTTGATTACCCAAGAGAAATTTCACCTCTTGCAAAAGTTCACAGAGATAATGACAGATTGACAGAACGTTTTGAAACAAGAGTAAACGGATGGGAAATCGCCAATGCATTCTCAGAATTGACAGATCCTATTGACCAGAGAATGAGATTTGAAGCTCAAGCTCAAGCAAAAGCAGCAGGTGATGAAGAAGCAATGGATATTGATGAAGACTTCATTACAGCTCTTGAATACGGTATGCCACCAACAGGCGGTATGGGAATGGGCATAGACAGACTTGTAATGCTATTAACAAATTCTCCATCTATCAGAGATGTTATTGCATTCCCTACAATGAGAGTTAAATAATTAATGTTTTAGCGAAAATTTAATAATGAAATAAAAAACCGATATTAAAATAATAAATAATATCGGTTTTTTATATGTATAACCAAAAAGAAAGACCAGCTATCAACTGATCTTTAATGAAAGATGAAAGGAGCTGAAGCTTAGTAATATGTAATTTTCCAGCCATCATCAATTACTCTTGCCGCACAAGTTAACCCTGAAGCTGCTTTATTACAATTATATGTATTGTCCTTCCCTCCCGGAACGACATCGCTTCCGTTTAATACAAATGCAAATATATCACGCCCCATTTGATTTGGGCTGTTATTGCCGTTTACATCAATAATAAATACAACGGAATCTCTTTCAACATTTACCCCAAATTCAGAACGTATTATATCTTTAGGGTAAACATTTATAATAACATTCATTCCATCAACAAGAGTAAACATATACTGATACATTTGAGCCCGTTTTAAATAAACTTTTCCACTCAAAAATTTAGTCGGATATTGCCAACAACCATTCTCATTAGAGCAATCTCTTACGATTTTAAAATAAGGTTTGTAATAAGAAAATGCAAGAGCGGATGAATCCTGTGAATATTCATCTAATCCCCAATAATTCGGTGATGATTTATCCAAAATAACAAACATTGTAACTTGACTTATTGAAGTATAGAATTTTTTTAAAGCTGCCATATTTTTAGCATCGCTAATTTTTGCAACCAAACCAAATATTGTTAAAGAAGCTATAACACCAATAATAGCCAGAGTGAATAATGCCTCTGACAAAGTCAATCCTGATCGTTTTTTCATCATAAATCTTTTGTAAT
>USJT01000045.1 GCA_900555175.1 uncultured bacterium | reverse complement strand
AGATACAATATCACCGTATAAATTAGGCAATACAAGGAGATCAAACTGTGAAGGATTTTGAACAAGCTGCATGCACAAATTATCAACCAAAATTTCACGTTTATTAATTTGCGGATAATTTTCAGCAATACGTCTGTAACAATCTAAAAATAATCCGTCAGAAAGCTTCATAATATTGGCTTTTGTGACGACACAAACCTCTTTTCTGTTATTTTTTTGTTTATAATCAAATGCAAATTTACAAATTCTTTCTGAGGCTTTGCGTGTAATTACCTTGATACTTTCTGCAGTATCATTGTCAACCTGTCTTTCAATACCGGCATATAAATCCTCTGTATTTTCTCTAACAACAACAATATCAACATTTTCAAACTTTGTTTTTACATTAGGAAGATTTTTGCAAGGTCTTAAATTTGCATATAAATCAAGAGATTTTCTAAGTTGAACATTAACAGATCTAAAACCTTTTCCTATCGGAGTTGTTACAGGAGCCTTTAGAGCAACCTTATTTTGTTTAATAGAATTTAAAACTCTTTCAGGTAAGGGGGTACCTTCTTTTTCAATAACATCAGCACCTGCTGTTTGAATATCCCAGTCTATTTTTAGCCCTGAAGCTTCAATAATTTTCATAACTGAAGCCGAAATTTCAGGTCCTATACCATCACCGTTAATTAATGTTATCTTTTGCATCTTTCCTCACAATATGTAATTTTCGTTCAAACTTTTCAAAAAATCCGCAATTTGTAACGGTCAAACTATCTTCAAGATAAACAACTCCAAGTCCCAAAGCTGTTAGTAAAGGACAAGAAACTCCTTCTGCATAATTTTTGCAATCCATGCACTGGTCATTATCCTCGATAAAAATTTTGCCGTCTTCGCAATACATAGCGCAATTATACTACTTTTTAAAATGTTTGTAAATATTAACAAAACTTTACAAATTAAAAATTTATAGCAATTTAAAAGAGAAAAATTTTTTTATGTAATTAAGGTAGGTTATAAAAATAGGTAGGTAAAAAATGGGAATAAGTTCCATTGCATCAGTAGGTTGGAATTACGTTAAACGTGCAGGTAAATTGTATCCTGATTTTGTATTGGGAACAGGTAATGAAAAATTTACTAAAGCCATGCGAGATACAATTAAAAACCGTAAAATTAACAACCAATCTTATTTCGAATCAGTTTGGTCAGGCTTTAAAAACGGAGCTAAAAAAGCTGAAGAACATAACGCATTAATGAATAAAAGATATGGCGGCTTTTGGCAAAGCACTTGGGCAGCTTTAAAATCATTCCCTGCTAAAGTATCTCAAGGCTGGAGAGTAGGCGGAATACTTGCTGACAAGGCCGGTAAAACAGGAGCTTCAAAACTCTGGTCACAATTCAAAGGTTCTCTCACTGGCATTGGAAAAAGAATGCCATTAATCGGTACATTGATAATCGGTCTAACAGAAATTCCAAATATCTTTTCAGCATTCAAAGATAAAGGATTAGTTGCAGGTGTAACTGAAACAGGTAAATCAGGTTTAAGACTAGGTGCAGGTATGGCTGGAGCTGCAATTGGTCAAGCATTAATACCATTACCGGTAGTTGGCGGTTTAGTAGGTTATGCAGTTGTCGATTGGCTAATGAGCAAGTTTACTGGCAAAAGTTATTCAGAGAAAAAAGCTGAAGCAGAAGAAGCTCTAAAACAACAACAATTAGCACTTCAACAAATGCAACAACAAGGAATGAATCCTTTTGCACAAGGCGGCTTCAATACTTATCCACAAATTAATCAAATGCAGCCACAATTCAATATTCCTCAGCCGACTATGACACCTCAACAGTTGATGGCACTAAGACAAATGTTGTATTCAAACTCAATGGCAAATCCTATGGATCAAGACTTTATGGCAATGGCTTCAGGAATGAATAATCTAAACTTTCAATGCTAATAATATATACTGATAAAATATGACGGCAGCTTAATTAAAAACTGCCGTTTTTTTACAAATTGTTACAAAAAAAGCAATTTTTTAAATAAAAAATTTTTATATTAATTATACGGGGAATTTATAAATATTCAAGGGAAAAGAAAATGACAGAAGTGAACACTGTTCAAAATCCCAATTTAGCACTTGCTAATTGGCTTTATGATGTAAAAAATATACCTCAGGGAAATGCAAATGCTTTTTCAGGACTGGGATCGTCAATAGCATTTGGTTTGCCATTTATTGTTGGGGCACCGTTGGCAATGAAATACGTGTCAAAACCAATTCAAGGATATAAAGAAATGAAAAAGTCCCCAAATACTGGTTATTTTCAAGCATGGAAAGATTTGAATAATGCAACAGCATACCTTAAAGATGATAAAAGTTTATTTCAAACGTTAAAAAATAAACATCAATACGGCAATTTGTTGAGTTACGAAAAAGACTTGCCAAAATTTGATGCAAATACAGATGTTTCAAAATTAAGTCCTAAAAAACTTGCTAAATATAAAGCATCAAAAATAAAAAGCAGCTACTATGAAGATGCAAAAAGACTAATTCAAGAAGCAAAAGATAAAAAAATGACAGGAGCAGAATTAAAAGCTCAACTTAACAAAATTAGAGAAGCAATCAGACAAGGTGACATAAAAGTAAATGAAGGAATGAGAAATGGCACAATAAAACAAACCTCAAAACTTGGAAAATTATCTAATTCGCTAAAAAGAAAAACAGGAGTATATAAAGCAGAAAGTAAATTTCTAAAGACTTCCAAAGGAGCTTCTGCTTTAAAATTGGCTAAGACAGGCGTAAAAGGGAGTTGGCTGATGGCTGCAATTGAAGGCATTACAGAAATTCCTGAAATTATTAAGGCATATAAAATAGATAAAGAAGAGCGAAAAGAAGGCTATTCAAATAGCAGAGCAAAAAAACAAGTTGCAAAATCAGCTACAAAAGTCGGAGCAAGTGTTCTTGGATCTGCGGCAGGAGCAGCTGCAACCGGTGCTGCAATCGGAACTGTTTTCCCAGGAGTTGGCAATATAGTCGGAGGCGCAATTGGCTTTGTCGGTGGTCTTATCGGAGGTGCGATTGCAAGCTGGGGAGCAGGAAAAGTTATGGATGCAGCTCTAAACGAAAAAGATTCTCTAAATAAATCAGAAGCTGAAATTTACGCTGAAGAAAAAAATAAAGAAAAATCAAAAGCAGCAAAAGCACTAGCAGAAAAAGCTGATAGCTCTCAAGCAGCCCAAGAAGAACTTTTACTTGCAACAGCAGAAAAAGCAAATAAAGAAGGAGGTTTCGATGATCAAACAACTCTTGATGCTTATAAAGAACTTATAGCTCAAAGAGAAGGATCAGCAGGAACATCAAGTGATAACTCAATACAATATGCTCAAGCGCAAGAATCTGAATATGATCCACTAATAAGTCAACTGGAATCAATAGCTAATATAAATTATGTTTCATAAAAAAAAGGCCGTCTAAAAAAACGGTCTTTTTTATTATTTTTATTAAATTTTAAAAAGTAGAAACGTTAAAATCTCTTTCGGATTTACTTGATGTGCATTCTAGCACATTTTTCAGAAATCTTTCAATTGCATACTCCATTGAGGATATTTCTTCCTTCAATGCCTTGTAACTTTCTTCTCGTACATCTCTTAGAGCGGTTTCAAAAATTTCATCGTGATACATTTCAATCTCCTTAAATAAGTTACTCCCGTAGACTTTATGCTCGCAATTTTGAAATATTACTTCTAAAGGCTACTTCACATATTCCCATAACGGCATTTTTTAGAACATTCTTTAAGAAAAATAATAATATTGTTACAAAATTTATTATTCCTACAAAATAAAATAAGTTTAATGTAAAATATTAGAATATTACAGGGGAAGTAGAATGGCTACAGATTTTCTAACAAGTTATGATTTTTACTCAAGCAGACGCGATATGGAGGTAATATCGCAAATAGTTGAATCTCTAAAAAAGATTCTTGAAGAAGATAAACTTCAATCACAACCACTTTTCTTAAAAACATCAGAAAATCTGATTTTAAATATTGCAAGAAAAGTTGTTCAAGAGAAAAAGAAAACTTTTCTTATTGGTATCACTGGCGAAAGCGCATCAGGTAAAACTGTTTTTGTTGATAACACAATTAAAGCATGCGTTAAAGAAAAAAAAGAAGGTATTTATACAGTAATTCGCTGTGATGATTATTACAAAGATACTTCAAAAGAATTGCAAGAAGCCGGAAGTTATGAAGCCCTATTTAAAACAGGTTTTAGCTTTGATACCCCTGATGCCATTGATTTAGACTTAATGAAAAAGCATCTTATGAAATTGAAAACAGGAAAAGAAATAACTTCTCCAAAATATGATTTTGTTACTTGTGTCTCTGATCCGAACGGTGATGTAAAAAAGCCTGCTAAAGTTGTTTTGACAGAAGGCTTGTATGTTTTAAATGAAGGTATCAGAGATATAATGGACGTAAAAGTTTATGTTTTCACTCCTCTTGAAGTTATAAAAGACAGATGGTACAGAAGAGCTGCACTAAGAGGGAAAACAGGAAAAGCCGCTGATTTACAATTCCAGGATGTAAATAAGACAGCACAACAATACATAAGACCTGCATATCAAATTTCTGACGCAGTTATTAACGGAATGGTATCTCAAGAATATATTCAAGAAATTACTGATAATATATTTAATACATTAAAAAATATAGTAGAATATTAAAAAAGAGCCTTTTAAAAGGCTCTTTTTTTATCTAATGACCGCATGATGTGCATTTTGGTTGGATAGTTTCTATATATGTTTGGTTACAAGTATTGCAATTTTCTTCAGCAAAAGCTTTTCTGCAAGATTGACATGGCTGTATTTTTACCTTTGTACATTCATCACATTTTACCTTTTTAACCTTACATTTATTGCAATTTTTAAAACCTGTGAATGGGTTTAAACTAAAACTTGTTCTATTTTCACCTATACCTACGTAAGGCATAGGGTTTAAATAATACATATACGGCATAGGATTAAGAGCTTGAACTTCTTCCCAAGCGGCAAATGCTCCTTGAGATGAAAAACATACTGCACCAACTAATAACAAAGAAATAAATAATTTTTTCATAACATACTCCCATTTAAAATAAAAACACTTTTAAATCACATTTATAACACCCCTTATAATAAACTTTTAAACACTTAATTACCATAGCATAAATAGCAAAGAGGACTGCCTAAAAGCAGTCCTCCTAAAGTTGAATTTTTATTTTTTGATTAATTATTGGTTTACTCTAACTAAAGAAGCATCATCAAGTAAGATTACATAAATTTCTTCGCCATCTTTAGCGTTATATTGCAAGCCTTTAGTAATAAGACCTGTTGCAAGACCAACTGCTGCGCCAACAGGTAAACCGATTGCAACACCAGTACCGATTAAATCAGGACTTGGAATGAATGCAAAGCCAACACCAGCACCGGTACCAACAGCACCACCAGTTAATGTACATAATACTAATTTACCTGTTGTCATCCAAGGACCTTCTTTTAAAGAATAATCTTTAGAGAAAGGTTTAGCATTGAATGCTGCTTCTCTTCCGTCAGGGAAGATAATTTTTTGCAATTGAGGGTAAACTCTTGCATTTTTATTAAACCATTTTGGATCTTTAATTTCGTTAATTTGAGCTACAAATTTTGTATTTGCAGGAATAATAAGAGTTCCTTCTTCAGTATAAATATCTTCTTTAGCTACAAAGTTAACGATATCGCCTGCTTTGTGATCTTCTGATTTGAATTTTTCATCAAAAGCAACAACTAAAACGTTACCTTGGTTAATAACACTTTGAACATTATTAACTTTAACTTCATTGTTAGGAGCTTTTCTTGTAACATCAAGGTGTTCTACTTTAGTAACTCCAAGATATTGTTGTTTAACAAGATCCAATTTTTCTTTTAGTCTAGCCAAAAGAACAGCAGCTTCTGCTCTTGATAAATTATCATTTGGTCTTAATTCTCTTGAATCCGGATAATTTACGTAAATACCATAGTTAATAGTTTTTGCGTAAACATTTTTTGCCCAAGCAGGAATAGCTGATGCATCTTTGAATTGATCTAATACAGATTTGTCAGCCTCCATATCTTTTGTAATATGGCTGATAACTGATTGAGCTTCAGATCTTAAAACTGATTTATTAGGTTTAAATGTACCATCCGGATAACCATAAACAAGACCTAACTGTTGTGAACGTAAAATATTATCATAGTTAGGATTTGATTTTGAAACATCAGAAAATTTATTAGAAATAGTTACATTTAAATTTTCATCAGATAATACTTTTAATAAAGCATTTACAAATTCAACTCTAGTCATATCACCTTCCGGATTAAAACGATTACCGGAAAGAGACATAATATTGTCGTCAACGACAGCATTAATTTCCTTGCTGGCCCAATAATTTTGGCCGACATCTGCAATTGATGCAGCTAATGCAGGGATTGCATTAAATGACAACAAACACAGTGCCATTAACCCTGAAACAAATTTCTTCATTTTTTACTTCCTCATATTTACTAGTAAACCTTTTTCGTGTATGATTATATCGTACATATTATTTTTTGTAAACATGTAATTATAATTTTAATAATTTTACCCAATATAGAAAGGAAGAATATGGATAATTACACTATGACCAAAATCGTTGCAACTCTAGGACCTGCAACGTCTACAAAAGAAAAAATCAGAGAGATTTTTAAAGATGGCGTAACCATGTTAAGATTAAATTATTCACATGGCGATGTTGAAATGCACAAGACAAATTTGTCTTACATCAGAGAAATTGAAAAAGAAGAAAAAACATTAATTCCTGTACTTTTAGACCTTCAAGGTCCAAAAATCAGAATTGGTAATTTACCTGAATCTATTGAAATTCACAAAGGTCAAATTCTTAAATTCCGCCACCAAGCTGAAATTACAGGCGATATTTTACCTGTTGATTACAAAGGCATGGCAGATGACGTTACACCTGGTGAAAAAATCATGATTGATGACGGTAAAATTCAACTTGAAGTTAAAAAAGTTGAAGATAGAGTTATCTTTGCTGAAGTTTTAACAGATGGTTTATTGAAACAAAGAAAAGGTATTAATATCCCTGGTTCTCAAGGCAGCCTCGATGTTTTAACAGAAAGAGATATCAAGTTTGTTGATTTCGCTGCTCATAATGATATTGATTACCTTGGTTTATCATTTGTTAGAGAAGCTTCTGATATCGTTAAATTGAGAGAATTATTACACAGCCACGGTAACACAACTGCAAGAATTATTTCTAAAATTGAAAAACATCAAGCTGTTAATAATATTGATGCAATTATTGAAGTATCAGACGGTATCATGGTTGCTAGAGGCGACTTAGGTATTGAAATTTCAAATGAAAACGTACCTATCGTTCAAAAAACTATCATCAGAAAAGCTAATGCAAAAAGAAAAGTTGTAATTGTAGCTACACAAATGTTAGATAGCATGATTGAAAACCCAATTCCTACACGTGCTGAAACTTCAGACGTAGCAAACGCTATTTTAGACGGAACAGATGCTATCATGTTATCAGGTGAAACTGCTGCAGGTGCTTACCCAGTTGAAGCAGTTGCTATGATGAAGAAAATTGCAGATAATATCGAAGATTCTCCATTCATGAGAAAAAATAAATTCCCAAGAAAAATGATTGAAGAAGAAAAAGATTCTCAAGCAATGGCAATCGGTATGTCTATCGCTGATATGACAAGAAAA
>USJT01000044.1 GCA_900555175.1 uncultured bacterium | reverse complement strand
TTTTGACCTATGTAAACTTTTGCACCTAAATCTCTTAATTTTTGAATATATTTACTGTCAACTATATCAGATCCTGAAACATCGCATCCGTTTTCCAACAAATACTTTGCCAAGCCACTCATTCCAACACCGCCAATTGCGATGAAATAATATTTATCTTTTTTCAAAACTCTATCCCTTATCTGTATCTAGTATTACTTATTCTATTATAATACATAAATTCTGATACGGGCGGAATTTTACTATTTGTAAAGAGATATATCGGAATATTAATATAAAAAAATTTGGCTAGAATATTAAAGCATTCTAACCAAATTTTTATTAAATAAAAAATATTTATTTTACAACAATATTAACTAATTTTTTAGGAACAACAATAGTTTTTACAATTGTTTTCCCTGCTGTAAGTTCTTTTACCTTAGCACTTGATAAAGCAAGAGCCTTTAATTCATCTTCTGACAAAGCTTCGTCAGCTTCGATTTTATCTTTTACTTTACCGTTTATTTGAACAACCAAGGTAATTGAGCTTGCTTTAGCCAAATTATCATCCCACTTTGGCCATTCCTGTTCATGAACAGATCCTTCACCGCCTAACTCATGCCAAGCTTCTTCTGTCAAGTGAACAGCAACAGGTGACATCAACTTGATTAATGTTACAATTGCGAAACTCAAAATATTTCTATCTTCTTCATCCAAATCAGATTTTTTGCCTCGCCAATCATAAATTGCGTTAACAAGTTCTCTGTATTTTGAAATTACAGTATTAAACTGGAAGTCGTTTGAAATATCATTTGTAATTCCTTTAATTGCAATATGAACAAGTCTTAAAAGGTTGTCATTATCTTTCTTTTTCAAATCTCCTGCAGCAAATTTCGGATAATTAAAGTTGATATTTTCTGCATCAGAAGATATTAATCTCCAAACTCTGTTCAAGAATTTGTAACAGCCTTCAACACCTGCATCAGACCAGTCAAAATCCCTTGCCGGTGGTGAATCTGAAAGAATAAACAATCTTGCTGTATCAGCTCCGTAATTTTCAAATATTTCATCCGGATCAACCGTATTTCCTTTTGACTTAGACATTTTAGAGCCGTCTTTTAAAACCATTCCTTGAGTTAAAAGATTTTTAAACGGTTCATCAAAATCAAGAAGCCCTAAATCTCTCAATGCTTTTGTGAAAAATCTTGAATACAACAAGTGCAAAATAGCATGTTCAATCCCGCCGACATATTGATCAACAGGCAACCATTTATTTACCTTATCTTTTGCAAACGGCATTTTGTCATTTTTTGCATCTGAATATCTTAAATAATACCAGCTAGAGCATACAAATGTATCCATTGTATCTGTTTCACGCTTAGCAGGACCGCCGCAACATGGACAAGTCGTATTCACAAAAGTTTTTGATGTAGTAATCGGAGATTTTCCAACTACTGAGAAATCAACATCTTTTGGTAACAATACAGGAAGTTGATCTTCAGGAACAGGTTGAATACCGCATTTTTCGCAATATACAACAGGGATTGGAGCTCCCCAATATCTTTGTCTTGAAACCAACCAATCACGAAGTCTGTATTGAGTTTTAAATTCGCCAAAGCCTTCATCAACAGATTTTTGAGTAATAGCTTTTTTAGCTTCTTCATTACTCATACCGTTAAATTCATTTGAATTTATCAAAATTCCAGGTTCTGTATAAGCAGCATCCTTGCAATCTGAAGGATTTTTAGGATCTTGAATAACAACCTTTAACGGCAAATTATATTTTTTAGCGAAATCAAAATCTCTTGTATCATGAGCAGGAACAGCCATAACAGCACCTGTACCGTATTCGGCAAGTGCATAATCTGCAGTCCACAACGGGAATTTTTCGCCTGTAAACGGATTTATACAATGAGTTCCAAGAGGAACACCAGTTTTAACTCTATCAGTTGACAATCTTTCGATTTCTGTCATCTTACGAGCATTTGCACGATATGCTTCAACTGCCTCTTTATTTTCAGGAGTTGTTAATTTTTCAATATCTTTATATTCAGGTGCAACAACAAGATAAGTTATACCGTGAACTGTATCAGGACGAGTTGTATATACAGGAACTTCCAAATCATTTTCAACAACTTTAAATCTGAAAATTGCACCCTGAGATTTTCCAATCCAGTTTGCCTGCATAGTTTTAACGTTATCGCCCCAACCTTTTAATTTATCCAAATCTTCAAGCAAAACTTCCGCATAATCGGTAATTTTCAAAAACCATTGTGACAAATATTTTTTCTCAACAACATGGTCACATCTCCAGCATTTACCGTCGATTACCTGCTCATTTGCAAGAACAGTTCCACATTCATCACACCAGTTAACGGCTGCTTCTTTTTTATAAGCCAAACCTTTTTTATAAAGTTGAAGAAACAACCATTGAGTCCATTTATAATAATCAGGTTTGCAAGTTGTAACTTCTCTGTCCCAGTCATAAGAAAGACCAAGCATCTTTAACTGTTTAGTCATATATGCAATATTTTCATCAGTCCAAGTTTCAGGGTTAGCCCCATGTTTCATTGCAGCATTTTCAGCCGGAAGCCCAAAGCTATCCCAGCCCATCGGGTGAAGAACATTATAACCGTTCATTCTTTTAAAACGAGCAATTACATCAGTAATTGTATAGTTTCTGACATGCCCCATGTGAAGCTTGCCTGAAGGATATGGGAACATTGACAACGCATAATATTTTGGTTTATCGCTATCATCAGGGGTTTTGAATACACCTTTTTCTTCCCAGATTTTCTGCCATTTTTTTTCTATTTCCTGCGGAAAATATGCCTCTTTCATTTTTTTATCCTCTTTGATGATTTTGCATCTTATATATAGTCTCTTCGTTTTTTTATGAAAATTCAGGGGTTATTAATTATTTAAACAAACACTCCCGTATTCTTTTCTGTCCACCAAGATGTTAGCATGAATAAAAAATATAATCAAATCAAGAATATTGACAAATAACGAAAAATCGTAAATAATAAATACGGATATTTAATTTAGGAGGATGAAAAATGTTTTATAGAGATGCTTTCAGTTGCCCCCCCCCCGACAGGATTTAGGTATAACACAGGTTTTCAGGAAGTTAATCAAATTCAAATGGGAATAGAAGACATAATGCAGCCTTTAAAATTTATGCTTTTACTCTTGCCGAAGTTTTAATAACTTTAGGCATCATCGGTGTTGTTGCCGCAATGACGATGCCCTCATTAATTCAAAATTACCAGAAAAAACAAACAGCAGTAAAACTTGAAAGATTTTACTCTATTATGAGTCAGGCCGTTTTAAGATGGCAGCAAGATGAAGGGCTTGTCCCAGAAGATATTAGATTCAGCTCCGATATGATAAGAAACGGAGCAAATACTCAAAAATGGTTTAATGAAACCATAGGTCAATATATACAAACGGTATCACAAAAAAGTAGTAATACGGCGTTTACGGTAGCATTTAATGACGGTTCAGGATTTGACACATACGTATCAGATACAAATCGAATGCATATATTTTACTGCGTAGATTACAAATATTGTACAGGAGCTAAGAATTCAAATTTCACAGAAGGAAACTTTAACGGAAAAACAGGTTTTCTTTTCGGGATTAGCAATGGTAAATTTATAACATCAAATCCCGGTTCAGAAAACAAAACAAGAGAAGAATTATTAGAATCATGCAAATACGGGAATTATGATGATCCCTCTGTAAGCTCTGCAGGGCGTCGGCATAACTGCACAAGACTCATTCAAGTAGACGGCTGGGAAATAAAAAAAGACTACCCGTGGAATCAAATTATGATTGAAAATTAGGGAGTCATATCGCAGGAGCTAACTATTGAGAGATGCTGAAACAAGTTCAGCATGACGTTTTACATTATATTTAGTGTAAAATTATATATAACTCCCGAAAATTATTATTTTACAATATTTGATTTTTAAAGTATAATAAAAATTATGAAAAAGTTATCCGTTTTATTAATTTCGGCTTTATTACTTTGTACTGCAATTCAAGAACCTTCAAAGGCAAACGGCTTTTTTGCAGTGCAAAAAGCCAGAATTGAACAAAATAGAGTTTACAAATCTACTCTCAATGATATTAAAAATGTTATTGAGCAGCAAAATGTATTTGCGAACAAATATGATGCAAAAGGCTTGTCAAATCTTTATGCAGATGATTTTGTCAATTCTGACGGCTTTAATAAAGACATTTATTTCAAGCTTATCGAAGAAACATGGAAAACTTATCCTGATATTTCTTATACAACAGAAATTAAAAATGTCGAATTCACTGACAACTACGCAACAGTGTTTGTAAATGAAATTGCAGTTGCAACATCTAAAGAAGAAATCGGAGAATTAACAGCAATCGGAGAACTTTATTCCACTTCTCAATGCGTTTATTATCTCGAGAAACGCGGAACTAAATGGCTTATTAATTCCGAAAAAATTATTGAAGAAACTTCAACTCTAAAATTTGGTGATGCCAGATACACAGATATTCAACTTAATGCACCAAAACAAATCGGAGCAGACAAGGAATATACTGCAACTTTAAAAGTAGATGCACCAAAAGACAGCGTTGTAATTGCATCTATAAATAAAGAAAATATTGTTTATCCGCAATCAAAATCAGATGATGCATTTAGAAAAATGCCTGATGATAACATATTAGAACGAGTATTTAAATCAAACAAAGATAACGTAAATGAGTATGCTGTTGCATCAATCGGAATTACGAGAGCAGAAAATTATACAGATGATCAAATCCGCGTTTATATGGGTGGACTTGCATTTATTATGACAAGAGTTAACATTATTCCTGAAAACAAATATATAAAACTCGATACAAAATCTGAAAAGGATACAGCAAAGTAGGAGAATCTTGAATCATGAAAAAAGCAAGTAAATTCATTTATTTCGTAGTTTGTTATGTATTTTTTGTTTTTACGGATTTGTATCTTTCAAACATTGTAGTTGAAAACTTGTCAAAAGGTTTAAAATACTCAAATGCATTATTCTATTTAAACTATACAAAAAATACAGGAGCAGCCTTCAGCATTCTCAACAATTCAAGAGAACTTCTTATAATCCTTTCAATGATTGCTCTTGTACTTCTTGCTCTGTATGTAATCAAGCATCTGAAAGCAATATCATTAAAAGCCTGTTTTTTTATTGCACTTTTATCAGCAGGTATTGCAGGTAATCTTCATGAAAGAATTATTTACGGCTATGTAAGAGATTATTTTCAATTGAATTTTATAAACTTCCCTGTTTTTAATATTTCAGATATATTCATAAACATCGGGGTTATAGCACTAATAATTCTAATACTTATTAAAAAGACAAAATGATTATTTTTATAGATGAAAATGATGAAAACAAAAGATTAGACAGCTACTTGTCAGAAATGACACCTGATTTATCGCGTTCTAAAATCCAAAATCTGATAAAATCAGGAGCAGTTAAAGTCAATGATACTCTAAAAAAATCATCATATTCGCTAAAAGAAAATGACAAAATCGATTTTGAAATTCCTGAAACGGAAAGTATAAAAATTGAACCACAAAATATTCCGCTTGAAATTGTTTGGGAAGATGAAAATATGCTTGTTGTAAACAAACCTTCCGGAATGCTTACACATCCGACATCAATTGAAAGAGAAAACACTCTTGTTAACGCCCTATTATACAAATATGGCGACAATTTATCTGATATAAACGGAGAATTCAGACGCGGAATTTTGCACAGGCTTGACAGAAACACATCAGGACTTTTAATGGTTGCAAAAAATAATAAAGCTCACGAATTTCTTGCAAATCAAATTAAAAATCATACAATTACAAAAAAATACCGTGCGATTGTCAAAGGGGTTATTAACGAAGATGAATTTGAAATAAATTCACCAATAGGCAGAAACCCAAATCAACCGCACAAAATGATGACAAGAGAAGATGGCAAACCAAGCAAAACTATTGTTAAAGTACTTGAGAGATTTAAAGATGCAACTTATGTTGAATTAACTCTAATTACAGGCAGAACTCATCAAATAAGAGTCCACATGAAAAGTATTAATCACCCCGTATATAATGACACTTTATACGGTGCCGGACAAGGAAAAGTAAAAACAGATGAGCAAGTTTTACAGTCATACTTTTTGAGGTTTACAAAACCATTTAAAGATGAGATAATAGAACTCGAAATTGAGCCTGATGAAAAAATATCCAAAGTATTAAAATTCTTAAGGGCAAATAAATAACAATTTAATAAAATTAAGAGGATAAAAAAATGCAAATTATATCAATAATTTCAACATTAATTCTGGTATTTTTAATTGTAATGAATTATCAAGACACTGCAGGTGTAACAATTTTGAGCAGCAAAATTGCCCAAATTTTAAATATCACCCCGCAAACACTAACCCTCAATATGGCTCTCTACACTCTTATAATATTTATACTCGGAGAACTTTCTGCCATATTTTTCTTTGCACCGATTTATACATCTTTAAAAGAAAAATTTAAAGCATATAAAAGAGAACTTGAAAAAGGTTCTATCTCAAATACATCAGCAGAAGCAAAAATTCAAGTTTTGGAAAACAAAATCACAGTGTTAGAAAAAGCTCTTGATGATGCACTAAAAAATAATAATAACAATAACGACAACCAATAAAAAAATACCCGATAATTAAATCGGGTATTTTTTTATTTAAACTGACATCTTAAGCTTCTTGTTTTGCTTCTTTTTGCTGATTAATAAGGTTTTGAAGTTTTTCTTTAATTTCATCACCTTTTCTTTGCATATCAGAAACAACATCATCAGCTTTTGATTGAATTTCTTTTACTGTTTCATCGGCTCTTTTCATAGCATCTTTAGCACCATCTGCTAACATTGCACGAGTTTCTTCACCTGATTTAGGTGCTAACAAAACACCTGCGATAGCGCCAATTGCACCGCCAACTATGAAACCTGCTAAAAATTTAGTTGCTGACATAATTTATATCTCCTTTACTGTTTCTTATACATTTTAACAATTGTGATTTGATAAATAATCACCGGAAATGGCTATTTTCTAAACATCTTATAGGCAGTAGTAAAACCTTTAATCAATCCGCCAAACAAAGTTCCTGAGACAATTTTAGTCTTATCTATAAAATTGCCTACTGCAGATTTGAAATCTCCGACTCCCTTATCCGTATTTTTTACAATTTCATTAATTGAACTCAAAGTTTGATTTAATTCTTTAAGTGTCGGTTTCAATTCTGTATTAACAATGTTAGAAGTTTCTTTCAAGTTCTTTGCGAGAGCTGAAAGGTCAATCAATAGTTTAACCAAAAAACCTGCAACAACTATAAAGACAACCCCTGTTGCCCAAGCTAAAAAAGTTAAGCCTTGATTTAACGCGATTTGAGACATTTCCATTTTTAATTTTCCTTTAACTGACTAAATAAGTTATAACAATTTTGATATTAATAACTAATTTTCATAGTTATATTCATCATCCATTTCTTCAAGCTCTTTTGCTTTAAGAAGTTTCTTTGATTTTATCATATTATTAAATTTTCTAAATTGCCTTTCCAGCTTATATTTCATAAGATCAATATTTTCAAGGGCTTGTTTTTTAGCTTCCTTAATTGCCGGAGAATTTTTTTCATACAATTCGCAAGCTGCTTCTTTAATCTTGCGTCTTGATTCTTCGCCTGATTTCGGGGCATATAAAACACCTGCAATAAGTCCGCCGACAACGCCTGCAAGCAAACCCATTCCGAACATTAATGATTTGTTTTTACTCATAACATAACCTCATCTTTCATATATAATCTTAACATATTTTTCAGATTATTACAAGTCAAACGGCGAAATCAACGACTACATCTCTGATTGCGCCGA